>CAIMUM010000198.1 GCA_903844685.1 uncultured Dehalococcoidia bacterium | reverse complement strand
TGGCACAAGGACCTGGAGGCGGAAACCGGCGTCTGGAACCTTTATATTAAACGCTGGGGTAAAAACTACCCGGAGAAAATGAAAGGTTATATCGGTTTTGTGTGTGCGCCGCTGCACGATGCCAAATTGATACCCGATACAGTCACAGTCTATGGCAACAGCCTTAATATGATGCACCTTATCCATGCCATGGTATACGACGGCAAAGATTTCCCGTCATCAGATTTCTCGGGATTCGGAGAGTCCTGCCAGAAGGGAGGGTTTGTTCCATGGATAACAGGCGTCCCGCAGATCGTGATCCCCGGATTCGGTGACCATTCTGTGGCTGCTGCTCATGAAACTGAGATCGCCATGGGTATGCCGGCGGAGAAGATATTTAAGGTCGATGAAAACCTCTTCCTGACCGGGGGCCACATGAATGTCGGGCAACCTCCGCACACCATGATGGCCATGAGTCTGACGGAAGGCATAACACCGGGCTGGCCATACCTGCGGGAAAGGTTCGAAGAACATAAAAAGAACAAAGGCAAATAGCAGCTTCGCTGATCGTGTCAGGATCAGATTGAGGTCAGGAAAAAATGAACAGATTGCATAACAATTTCAGCGGCATATCGTTAGTATTATTGCTGGCCCTGGTTTTATTGCAGGGCGCCGGCTGCTCTTCCCGGGAGCAACTACCTTCACAGGAAGTCAGGAATGTGGGCGTCATTGAGACCATAACGCAGCATTGCCGGGACGACATCGGACCGCCACGTGTTGAGCAGGTGTCCGAGCATGTTTGGGTGGCCATTGGCTATGACCTGGCCAACACGGAGCTGATCCATACCGAGGAAGGTAACGTTATCGTCGATACGTCCCAGTGCCCGGCGGCCGCACGAGTGATAAAGAAAGCCTTTTCCGAAAGCGCTCCCCCCGGGCCGGTTAAGGCTATTATATATACGCATACCCATATTGACCACGTCGGCGGGACGAGCGCATGGATGGAACCCGGTACGCGCATATGGGCCGAGGAAAACTTCGTTGGCAATTTCGTGAAGCAATACGGCACCTTCATGCAGGCGGAGAAGGCGCGCGGCTACAGGCAATTCGGATACCATTTGTCACGCGAGGATCTTCCGTGCTCTGCCATCGGGCCTGTGCTGAAATCCTACACACTTGAAGATTTGGCCGAAACCGGCACGATTATGCCCACCGACACTTTCGCGGGTCTAAAGTCGCTGGAGATCGGTGGCCTGACAATAGAACTTCACACCGCACCGGGCGAGACGGATGATACTCTCTTTGTCTGGATACCTGCAGACAATACGCTTCTGTGTGCGGATGACTACTACAGTGCTTTCCCCAACCTGTATACCATACGCGGGAGCCGCCCGCGCCCGACCGACGGGTGGATAAACAGCCTGGACGATATGCGGAGGCTGCAACCGGAGCATCTCGTTCCCTCGCATACAAGCCCGGTGAATGGGAGAGCCTGGATCGAAGAGATACTGACCAACTACCGGGATGCCATACAATGGGTACGGGACGAAGTAATCAGGCGCGCCAACGCAGGCCAGGACATCGATACGATAGCTGAAAATATCAAACTGCCGCCCCAGCTTGCGCAATTGCCTTACCTTTGGGAGGGGTATGGCCAGGTGAGCTGGTCGGCACGGGCGATATACACAAATAACGAGGGCTGGTTTGACGGCAGGGCGGACAAGCTATACCCGCTGAATCATGATGAGTTGGCCAGGCGCGAGGTGGAGCTGATGGGTGGGCCCGAAAAATTGGCCGGGCTGGCCGGCAAAGCCCTGGCGGATGGCGATCCTCAGTGGGCGGTACATCTCCTGGCTAAATTGAAAGACAGCGGCCTGGCCTCGGGTGACACCGCTCGGAATCTCGATAGCCTGCTGGCCACGGCCTACCGGCAGATTGCTGATAATACCTCCAATACCAATGGCAGGGCTTATTTACTGGAATCGGCCCTCGAACTGGATAAAGCTCGACCGCCGGATTTTCCGGGGAAACTTGATCCCGGCCTGGTGGCAGGGTTGCCCGTTGATCTGATATTTACCAATTTGCAGCCGAGGCTTATCCCCGACAAAGCCAGGGGCGTTTATGAATCCGTGCGCTTCATATTCCCGGACGTGAACAGGCAGTTTACTGTCACCGTCCGAAACGGTGTAGCGGAGATTGCGGAAGGACAGCCGTTGCCCGGCACCCCGGCGCCAGTGGCAGTTGTTACAACAGATTCGCTCACGTACAAGATGATGGCGCTGAAATTAGCCGATACTGCTGCCATAGTGCAGCAGGGAAAGATAAACCTGGAAGGAAGCTGGCCGGCATTTCTGATATTCATGGGTCGCTTCCGAACCTGACCGGTTGGATTACAGCGGAGACTAACTAATGCAGAGTAATGAAGAGAAAATCAAGGATTTTGCCAGGAAAGCCGGTATAGGGTTGGTTGGTATAGCGGGAGAGGGCCGGTTCGACGGCCCGCCATCTCTCGACCCCACATATACATTGAAGGGCGCCAGGGCGATCGTCTCCATGGCACTGCCGATGAACGTACCTGCTATCTACGATTTCCTGTCCAAGAAATCCCATGGGCCTCACAACCTGGAACAGTTGAAATCGTGCCAGCGCATGCACCGCATTTCAAAGGAGCTTGCCGATTATATTGTCGAATTGGGATACAAGGCTTTGCCCGTTCCCCCGAATAACACCTACAGGCGCTCCCCTGACCCGTTTACGCCGCAGCCAAGTTTTTCTCACCGCTTCGGCGCTGTGGTGGCGGGCCTGGGCACATTTGGCCTATCCGGCAACGTAGTTACCAGGCAATATGGAGCTGCCGTATATTTGGGCACAGTTATCACCGATGCGCCGCTAAAATCCGACCCCATACTGCCTGCTCATGACACCATGGATAACCGTTGCCGCACCTGCAAGCTCTGCGATAAGTCCTGCACACTGCGGATGTTTCGTGATGATGAAGAAGAGTACCTGCTGATAAATGGCGAATTGCACGCGCGCGGCAAGCGCGATAACCTGGACCTGTGCAACATGCCCTGCTTTGGTCTGCATGGTATTTCGTCCGATAAAAAATGGACCAACTGGGGCCGGCACTGGATACGTGAATATTCGGACCGCCGGCCTGATCCTGAAAATCGGACCTCGATAAGGATGATGATGATGAGGGAAGGGCCAAGGTCAGGGGACGGCGGGCCGCGATACGATGTTATACGCCGCGGCAATTCCATTCTCTGGCCAAGGCAAAGCGTTGAAGATCTGATACCTGATTATGAAAACCTGCCCGGCAGCGAAGAGGAAATAGGCAGGCTGCTCATCACTGTCCATGAGCATATGGGAGTAGCAGGACTTAAAGACCTCTACGTGCTCACCTGTGGCCAATGTTCGCTTGTGTGCGGACCGGATTTCGACGAGACGAAAAAACGATACGATATGTTGATAGCCAGCGGGTATGTGGTGCCAGGGGCTGATGGCAGGATAGTGCGCGTGAATACTTATGAAGAAGCGCGGGAATTGAAATCAAGATACCATGTTATGGTCAGCCGTCGTGAAAGGCTGAAGAACAGCGGTGGCACATTCTGGTTGAAGAACTACTTCGGATTTGAGCCTAAGGGAGTATGGCAGAACTGGCTTTACCTGCGCAAGGCTAAAAAGGCCTGCGCCGAAGCCGGCCTGGCCGGGAAGGAAGCAAAGGCGCCGACGCTGTTCCTCGGTATTATTGGAGGCAAACCGAAGAAATCCGCAAAGAAATAGCAACTGGCAACCTCAAAAGTATATTAATTTAAATACAAAGGAGATATAAGCAATGTCAAAACAAGCGAAAAGAGTGGCAGTAATAGGTTTCGACTGCGCGGAGCCGCACCTTATCCAGAAGCTTATCGCGGAGGGGCATCTTCCCACCTTTAAGAAGCTCTTCGAGGGGGGTGTGCTGGCGGAGAATTGCCTTTCGCCGTTCCCCACCATTACTCCGCCTAACTGGGCTTCAATAGCAACGGGCGCCTGGCCCGGCACCCACCACGTGACGGATTTTCACATCCACAAGGAGGGCACATCCCAGGTCAACGCCAACATTTTCGAGGCCTTTTCCAGTGAGAACTGCAAGGCCGAGACAATCTGGGACAGGCTGGATGCGGCAGGCAAGAAATGCATTGTCTGCAATTACCCGGGCTCGTGGCCTTCCATGATGAAGAACGGCATCATGGTAAGCGGCGCAGGGCTTGGTTTTGGCGAATACCGCAACGGCCATACGGGACTCGAGTCCTCGCTTCTGCTGGGAATGGACCAGATTGTAACCAACGGTATTTACCCGCATGCAACTCAGGTTAAATTGGAAGATGCCGAGGGGTGGAAAAACCTGCCGGCCGGAAGCGAAGAGCCTCTCGCATCCAGGTTTGACCTGGTGTTCAGGCAGAATATTGAGCAGATGGCCCAGCACACGTGGTACGTGCTCGTTACACAGAGCGCTGGCCAAGGCTACGACCGTGTCACGGTTTCCCCGACCCAGGATGTAAAAGACGCCTTATTCTCGTTGAGCAAGGGAGAATGGAGCAAGAAGATACATTATAAATTTAAGACACAGGATGGCAGGGAAATCGAGGCATTCTTCAGGTCTAAATTGCTGCAACTGACCGATGACGCAGAGGATTTCCTGCTGATTTTCAGTGCATTCTGCCCAACCGAAGGCTGGTCAAACCCGCCTGAGGTTGCCAGGGAAATCAGCAGTGAGGAAGGTATATTCACCTTTGCCGCCGGTTTACTGGGCTACACACTCGGGATATACGAGGTGGATACATACTACGAGATAGCCGAGATGCATGACGCATGGCTGGGCGACGTGGCAACCCAACTTATTACCAAATATCCCTGGGACCTGTTTTACATGCACAGCCACCCGATCGACTGGATCTACCACTCTCACCTCACTGAGATGGATGAAAATACCTGCAAGAGCAAAGAATCCTACAAACAGGCCTGGGACTTCCACCTGAAAATCCTGCAAAGCCAGGACAGGATGCTGGCCAGGATCGTTGAAGCGGCAGGCGATGATACACTGTTTGTGCTGGTTTCCGACCACGGTGCTGTGGCAGATGGAGCTATTTTCAATCCCTACATACCGCTGATCAAGAATGGTCTTTGCGTAATGGAAGGGCAGGTAGCCGACAGGGATCTGAAAGCAATCGAAGAAAGCACCGAGCAAGTCCACACCTTTTTCAAACAGAATATAGGGGACCGCGTTGGCCGAGAAATACTGGAAATGGCGACATTAAACATGTTTAATCCTGATATTAAACGGTCGAAAGCCTTCCCGCAGCGCACCATTTACATTTACGTCAATCTCAAGGGCCGCGATCCCGGCGGCATCGTGGAGCCCGCCGAATACGAAAAAGTGCAGCAGCAGATAATAGACGCGCTCTATTCTTACGTTGACCCGGTCACCGGCAAAAGGCCGGTATCCCTGGCGCTCACCAGGAAGGATGCACGGATACTCGGGCTGCATGGCGACGCGGTTGGCGACGTGGTCTACGCCATTTACCCGGAATTTGGGGGCCAGCATGGTCCGCAACTTCCGACAACCGAGTGGGGTGTGGGCAAACTGAAGGCGCTGGAAGCCTTTTACGGCCCGGGCATTAAAAAAGGCTTCAAACTTGAGAGGACCAGCGGCCTGACCGATGTGGTGCCGACGATATGCTACATAATGAACTGGCCGGTTCCTGCCCAGACCGAAGGAAACATCCTTTTCCAGGCTCTTGAAAATCCCAATCTTGCATCGGACCGGCTTAAAAATCTCAGGGAGTCGCTGGTCAAGATGGAAGAGGCGCTCACCAGGGGCGAAAAACATTAGGACACCGGGACCGGTCGGCATATGCGCCTTTGTATCGATCCCGAGCGAAAATATAATCGGCATACAGGTAGAAGAATGCAAGAAAAAACACAAGAAAAAACCTATCAGGTGGGCAGGGGTGCTGCGATCACCATTCTCATCGTGCTTTCATTATTGCAACTGTCGGATTGGGCCAACCGTTCCATCTTGGCTATATCGCTCCAGGCGATCAAGAGCTCTTTCAACCTGACCGATGCCCAGGCCGGCATGCTCCCTTCACTGCTCCAATTAGGCGTCGCCGTTTTCCTCATCCCAACGGCGGTGCTGGCTGACAGGTTCGCGCGCCGCAAAGTTATCATGGTGATGTCGCTTATCTGGAGCGCATTCACTATCGCAACAGGCCTTGCCGGTCAGCTGTGGCATCTGTTCGCGGCAAGATTTATGGTGGGTACAGGTGAAGCCGGCTACCAGCCGGCCGGGCAAACCTGGCTTGGGCTTACCTTTCCCAAGGAGATAAGGACACGGATTATGGGCATATTTATGATGTGCATGCCGATCGGCGGGGCGCTGGGATTGTTCGTGGGAGGCGCCGTGCTTAACGCCACGCATGATTGGCGCATAGCCTTTTATATATTCGGTATCTTTGGCATCATCCCGGCAATTATTGTGCTCTTCCTGCCGGATTACAGGGCTGAGCGAAAGGAGGGTGAGGGTGTCCTGAGCAAAGCATATTTCAGGCAGTGGGGCGAACTATTTAAAATCAAGTCCTACTGGCTATTCGTTATCAGCACAACCTTCCTATATTTTTTAATATTTGCCATACAGGCATGGGTGCCGTCACTGATCATGCTTTCCTATAAAATGGATCCTCTGACTGTGGGTACAGCCATGGGAGCAATAGGCCTATTAAACCTCATCGCTCCTTTAGGAGGGGTTATGGCCGACCGCTGGCAGATGCGCAGCAAAGTCGGAAGGCCACTCTTTTTAATTGCTGCCACTTTCTTTTCACTGGCGGCCTGTCTTGTCTCCATCTTAATAGTAGGTAAAATACCATTTCAGGCCTGGCTGCCTGCGTATATAGCGGCAGCGCTGTTAATGGCATTCATGGCTCCTGTAATGAATGTATTGGTGCATGACGTGATACCCGTGCCGGTGCGCGCTGTTGCTGTTGGCATCATGCTGACCGTAGCTCAGCTGGGGGGTGGCGTACTGGGTCCGGTCTTCGTGGGCATCGTATCTGATGCCACCGGCGGTGGGGCACAGGGCATAATAAACGGGTTATTCTGGACCATACCTGTGGCCGCATTGTCCCTTGTGACGACCCTGATAATGACAAGATATTATGCCCGGGACAGCGCCCGGATCAGTGACGTGGTCATGGCTGAAAGATAATTGATTGGTATTGCGGGAAAATGGCCTGCCGTTTTTAGCGCTCCCATGAGTAAAACAAAAGGAGAACACGCATGAGAGGAAAGAAAATGATGGTTATCGGGATTATTATAGTCATTGTTATGGTGGTCGCAGCGGTGGCCGCTGTAATTTTTTCTAAGCCGATACTGACGGCGATGGCAACGAATATGATAAAGCAGCGGTTTATCAGCCAGTCCGAGAAGTGGGATGACGGGTTGTATGCCGGTCTGGCGGGCACCGCAGGGCCTTTCCCCGATATTAAACGGGCCGGTCCCTGCATAGTCGTAAAGGCCGGCGACCATCTGTATATTGTGGATGCCGGACAGGGAGCTGCCAGGAATGTTGCATTGATGGGCTTTCAAATGGGCAAGGTGGAGGCGGTTTTGCTTACGCATTTTCATTCCGACCACATCGCCGACCTGGGGGAGATAATGATGCAGCGCTGGGTTGGCGGCTCAAATACTAAGCCATTAGACGTCATCGGCCCCATCGGAGTCGAAACCGTGGTTGAGGGATTTAACCGGGCCTACAGCCTTGATGACGGATATCGTGTGGCTCATCACGGCGCCGCGACAGTCCCACCGTCCGGCGCGGGAGGCACGGCCCGGCCGTTCAGCTTATCTGCCGACGAAGACGCATCGGTTGTTGTTATAGATGACGGGGGACTTAAGGTCACGGCCTTCAAAGTCAATCATGCCCCGGTGTCACCTGCGGTGGGCTACCGCTTTGACTATAAGGGCAAGTCGCTGGTTATCAGCGGAGATACAATTCCGTGCGAATCTTTAACAAAACAATCACAGGGCGCAGAAATCCTTTTTCAGGCTGCACTGCAGCCGTCTATGGTCAAGCTGATACATGACCAGGCGGGATTATCATCCATTCCATCGCTTGCCAAGATTACTGCGGAAATCCCCGGTTATCATTCCTCCCCGGAAGGCGCCGCTAAAACCGCCAGCGAGGCCGGCGTCAAACAATTGGTCCTGTACCATATCACTCCGCCGATACCTCACCCGCTGCTGAATAATATGTACCTCGGCGATGCAGGCAAATACTATAGCGGGCCAATCACTATAGGCGAGGACGGTATGCTTTTCAGCCTCCCGGTCAATAGTGATAAGATATCGGTCAGCAACCTGTTAAAATGAAGCAGGCAAAACGGAATAATCTTAGCAAGGGGGGTATGAAGGAAAATGATAAGGTCAATCTTGAGCGGTAGTGTAGCGCGTTCCCTAGTGGCGGTGGTACTGGCAGCCTCATTTATCATGTGTATGCCTGTAAGCGGTGTCAATGCTGATGCGCATGGACGGCATCGTGCTCTCTGACGCGCTCAAGGCGCAGTCGGAAGCCGACCTCAAGACTGCAAAATAGTATCGGGTGGCCGATAATTAATCTGTTTGGGGGAGCGAATTCGGGAATTTGCAGGGGAACAGGCATTGCAAAGGAGATTAACATGAAGAAAGACGCTGGCAAGTATGATAAAAAGACAGCGGCCGCCTGCGGCCTCTTCTGCCCGTCCTGCACGCTGTATATCGGGACGAAGGAGGACCCCGAGCGGCTGAAATTCCTGGCGCAGGCTTTCAAACTGCCGGTCGAGGATGTCAGGTGCGAGGGTTGCCGCGCAAAGGTGCGCTCTTTCTATTGCCGGGACCTTTGCAAGATGTATAAATGCGCTGCTGAAAAGGGGCTGGATTTCTGTGGAAGCTGCCCGGACTATCCCTGCCAGGAATTGAAAGACTTCCAGTGCGCTATGCCGCACAGGATTGAGCTATGGAGTTCACTGGAGAGCATCCGTGAGGCCGGCCCGGAGCAATGGTATGACAGGATGCTGGAGCATTATGCTTGTCCATCATGTGGGGCGATTAACTCGGCCTACGATATACAGTGCAGGAAATGCGGAGCCGAGCCCGGCAACGCATATGTGGCAGAGCATAAGGATGAGATAATCCGGCAGCTTGGAAAAATGCAATAAGGACGGGCGGGTTTGAAAACCCGCCCCTACAGTATGCGGAACATTAAAAACGCAGGGGCGGACATTCATGTCCGCCCGCAACGCCAGGGCATCACAAAAATGTCATTGCGAGGCCGAAGGCCGCGGCAATCTCACGGCATTGATCCTGCGATTCAGAGGATTGCTTCGCCTCGCTCGCAATGACCAGGTCCAAGTATCTTTATTTACACGAATTCTTTATCAGCTGGATATAGAAGCTGATCATTTCGCCGTAATTGCTCAGCGATATCTTCTCGTTTAACCCGTGCAGCATTGCCAGTTCATCGCCGGTGAACCTCTGCGGGAGGAAGCGCAGGATATTGGGCGACAGGCCGATATATTTGGATGAATCCGAGGCCGAGTTGACCAGCGCCGGCGAGACCAGCGCCTCCGGGAAAACCTCGCGTATGGTCTGGTTGAAGGTCTTGAAGGCCCAAGTATCCGTTCCCGATACAGGCGATGCCTCGTTCGCGCCCGGCTCATCGTATATTTTCACTGTGACGCGCGGGTCGTTAATGACTGTTTTTTCGCGCTGTATAACGCTTTCGATGGTATCGCCCGGCATCAGGCGGAAATTCACTACCGCCCAGGCACGTGCAGGCAGGACATTTTCACGGTCGCTGCCCTGTAGCATAGTTGGCGCGGTGGTGGTCCTCATGGTAGCGTCGGTGGACGGCACGGAAGCCAGCTGTCCTTCGATAACCGGGCCCATCAGCCACATGTTGGCAAAGATGGTTTTATAGAGGGGTGACATCTCGGGGCCAAGGTATTCAAACATCTGGGCTGCCGGGCCTGCCAGCTTGCCAGGGAAGGGGTTTTTCTCCAGTTTGTCTACGGCTGCAGCAATGATACCGGGGCCTGTTTGACGCGGGGGCATGGAGGAATGACCGCCCTCCCCTTCTGTGGAAAGCTCCAGCGACAGGTATCCCTTCTCCGCCGTACCGATAAGGGCTACAGGTGCCTTGATGCCCGGCACAACGCCGCTGATTATCAGGTCGCCTTCGTCGGTGATATATTCAAACTGTTGACCCTGATCTTTCAGGTACTGGGCGATCTTGCCGGCGCCCTCCTGGCCGCTTACCTCCTCGTCGAAGCCGGAGGCCAGCATGATGGTGCGCGAGGGCTGGAAGCCGTCCTTGATTAAGTATTCGATGCTCTCCAGCATGCCGAGCAGAGTGCATTTATCGTCGAGCGTGCCGCGTCCCCAGATGTAGCCATCGGCGATGGTGCCCGAGAAAGGCGGGTATTTCCAGCCCTCATCAGGAGCAGGGACGACATCCTGATGGGCCAGCAGCAGTATGGGCTTCTTCTGCGGGTCGCTGCCCTTCCAGGTAAAGAGCAGGCCGTAATTGTTGATGACCTTCCTTTCCAGCGTGGAATACACCAACGGGTAAGTCTTCTCCAGATATTCCTGTTGTTTGGCGAACGGTTCGTAATCCACCTTCGACTTATCTTCGTTGAAAAGGGTCTGGAATTTTATGGCCCCGGAAAGCCGCTCCGCGGCCTGGTCGATGTCAATGGGGTAGCTGACCTTGGCGCCGGCTGGTAATTGTTTAGAGGCAAACGTCGCTGTCCTGATGGCGATAACCGCGCCCAGCAGGACGATCACGCCTACGATGCAGAGAACTACTTTGACCCATGTCTTCATTTGGCAACCTCCTCGAGTGGATAATTTAGAGCATTCTAACATGATGGCTGCGGCGCTACAAAACCGGGAGGATTTTAGGTAACTGAAGGATTTGTTTTT
Organism: uncultured Dehalococcoidia bacterium; assembly: GCA_903844685.1. GTDB lineage: Bacteria > Chloroflexota > Dehalococcoidia > GIF9 > UBA5629 > CAIMUM01. The sequence continues at coordinate 9,062 of CAIMUM010000198.1, read as the reverse complement.
GCGACGCCCGTGACGGGCGTTATTCCACCGGCATGCGGGCACTGCCGGTCGCTCTTATCATCCAGTTGACCTTGCTGCGGTCGCTGTACCAGAAGGTCGAGTTGTAGAAGGTATCGATGGATACGATGGAGAGGTTGGGTGGGTGGCCGCTGGCTAGGTCGGAATGCTCGTTGGTGACGCTGTCGTCCACTCCCACATGTATGCCCTTGTGCATGCCGGTTCCCGTGAAAAGGTAGACCAGGAAATCGTTCTCCAGGTTGAGCGGGGTGATATCGAAATCCACCCAGGACGGCGGGTGGTAGGGAAATGCGCCCTTGACGGGGAACTTAGCGATGGCATATACCTGCCTGTATAACGGCGTGTAAAAAGGATCCAGCACCGAAAGCTCAAAGGTCTTGCCCTCCCAGGATACGCCGTAGATACCGGCGCAAATGCTCACTTTTTTCAGTACGAAGGGTTTGGCCGGTGGCGTGAAGCTGATGAGGAATCCGTTGTTGTTGCCCGCCCAGAGGGCGTCCTGCGAGGTGCCGTTGTCGTACTTGAGCTCCACGTCCCGCTCTTCCACGGCTTTTACGGTAAGTGTAGCGCTGGCGCTGCCGAGCTGGATTTTGTATACGCCGGCCTTATCCCTTGAAACAGTGAAGCTAAGCTTGCCGATCTTCCCGGGCATTATGGTGATAGCACGGCTGGCTACCTGGTCGCCGTTCATCGTCAGCGCAGCGTTGTAGTTACCGGCCTGGCCGCCCGTATTGTTCACCTGCGCCGTGACCGTTGCCTCCTGACCGGCCAGCACCTGGGTCGGCACGACGCCTATGGAAACCACCTCGAAGGCGGTGGGTTGCTCCTGCGGCTGCTGGGCGCAGGCGTATAAAACGGCGGCCAGTGTGAGTGATAGGAGAAAGAAAGCGTGAGGCCTGATCAGGTATTTCATCTGCAGCAGGGCAAGTATAATCTACCTGCCCTGCCGCAGGCAAACGTTTGCTATGCCTTGGGCTTGAGCATCTCGCGCAACTCGCGCTTGAGGATCTTGCCCACCGCGCTGATGGGGAGGGTTTCCATGAAGATGATCTGCTTGGGCACTTTGTAAGGCGCGACCCTCTCGCGCATGAAGCTGATGATCGATTGCTTGGCCGCGTCGTTGGCCTCGATGCCGGGCTTGAGAACGATGGCGCTGGCCACTATCTCGGTGAAAGCCCGGTTGGGGTCCGGGATTCCCACTGATGCTCCCATGGCCACGTCGGGATGCTGCGCGATGACCTCGTCCAGCTCACGGGTGAAGACTTTCATGCCACTGACGCTGACCATGTCCTTGAGCCGGTCCACGATGGTGAAGAAGCCGTCCTCGTCCATGGTCGCGATGTCCCCCGTGTGCATGTATCCCTCACGAATGGAGTTGGCCGTCTCCTCGGGCTTGTTGTGGTAGCCTCTCATGATCTGCGGACCGCGTGCGCATAGCTCACCCGGCTCACCCAATTTGGCTATCTCGCCGGTGGCCGGGTCGACCAGTATGACATCGGTGTCGGGCAGGGGAAGGCCCACTGAGCCGATCTTCTTTTTGCCCAGGAAAGGCTGGCCTGTGATGAGGGGGCTGGTCTCGGTCATGCCGTAGACCTCCACCAGCTTGTTATCCCCGACGATATCGTAGAACTGCTTGATGAGCTCGGCCGGGAAGGGTGCGGCGCCGCTGGCATAGAACTTGACGAAGGAGAGATCCATCTTCTGAAAATCCGCGTTCTTCATCATCTCAATGAAGATGGTGGGGACGTTGGCTACAATGGTAGGCCTGTACTTTTTTATCTGGTTTACGATAAAGGCCACGTCGCGGGGGTTGGGGATCAGCACCTGTGTCATGCCGATAGTTAACCCCACGTAGGAGTAGAGCAGGCCGGCCAGGTGGAAGAGTGGAAAGGCGGATACCCCAACCTCTTCACCGACCTTGCCGTCGGTCCAGGTTACCCACTGCGATATCTGGTGCGAGATATTACGATTGGTCAACACGGCGCCCTTGGACGGGCCGGTCGTGCCGCCGGTATACTGCATCAGGCAGAGTGAGTCGCGGTCCACCCAGGTATCCACCTCTTTATCAGGGTATTTCTTGAGAACGTCAAGGTAGTTGTAGACTTCGACGGCGCCCTCTTTTTTCATCTCGCCGGCGGGCGCACTCCAGTCAACCGGTCCCATGAAGTCGAAAACGCCGGCCACGACCAGCGCTTTGACACTGGTTTTAGCTACTATAGCGTTAACGCGGGCCAGGTTGACATCGAATGTGACCAGCACCGTGGCTGCCGAATCGTTGAGCTGGTATTCCAGCTCGTGCTCGGTCAGCAGGGGGCTGACGCCGGACGTAATGCAGCCTAACTTTTGTGCGCCGATAAATGAAATGATGAAGGCGGGCATATTGGGCATGTTGAGGCCGACCACGTCGCCCTGCTTCACGCCCTTGGCGAGCAGGAAGTTGGCAAATTTGTTGGACAGGCTGTCGAGCTCCTTGAAGCTTATGATCGTGTCGATGTAGACCATGGCCGCCCGGTCGGGCACTTCACGGAAACATTTCCTGGCCATATCGATGAAGGACGTCCAGGGGTAATTGAGGTTAGCGGGAACGTGCGCGTCGTAGTTTTTCAGCCACGGCCTGGCGGAATAGGGATTAGTCGTCATGAATCAGCCTCCACTATTTTTTATTCTATATAAAGTTATCGTCAATAAGGGTCATTGCGAGGAGCGCAGTGACGAAGCAATCCCTCTAAGCGAAGACAATCGCCCTTGATTATAAAGATTGCTTTACTCCGCTCGCAATGACCAAATAATGCCGCAATGATAAAAATACCCTTGTGATGATATTCCCGTTTATCCCCCGAAGATCCTCCTGGGGTTTTCCACCAGCATCTGGTTGACCTGCGCTGCAGTCACGCCGGCCTGCTTTAGCTGCGGGATGATATTTTTAAATATGTGGGTATATGACCAGTTGGCTATCAGCGGCTGGATGAAGTCGGGCATTACCAACGGCCGGCCCAGTATTTTGGCGTTGCAGTCCTGCGACAGCACGATGCGGTCAGCAAAGCCCAGTCCCAGCAACCCCAGCACAGTGGCCCTGCGCAGGTTATCAGGGAAGAGGAAATCGATGCCCCAGCGGTCGAAACCGACACATACACCCTTATCGATCACCGACATCTGGTACTCCAGGTTCGCGTTGCCGCACATATGGCCGATAACTATCTTTTTGGCATCGGCGCCTTCGCTGATAAGCAGCGCCGCCTGCTCGGGTCCCATGGTCCCCTGCTGCGTGTGGGTGAGGATGGGGACTCCCGTCTCCTTCTGCGCTTTGGCCGCCGCCTTGAGCACTTTTTCTTCGTAGGGCGTGATAGCACCGTGGCTGGTCGCCACCTTGATGGCGCCGGCCTTGATGCCGGTCTTGCCGATGCCCACGGTTATCTCATGCATGAAGGTTTCATAAAGCTCGGTCACGATGTCCATCACCTGACTGCGGAACTTGAGATAGGCCGGCATGCCTTCCCCCTCGTAGTACATCCCCGTGGCACAGATTATGTTCAGCCCGGTTTTTTCAGCCACAATCCTGTCTAGTTCAACGTTCCTCCACAGGTCGTTGGGGGAGGCGTCGACTACGGTCTTAACGCCGTATTGTTTGACTTCGCCGAACGCATCGGCGCAGATTTTAGCCAGCTCGCTGAACTCCAAATGCTCGCAGAGAGCATCTGCATCCCAACCCGGGTAGGCCAGTACCATATGCTCATGCATAAGCGTGGGGCCCATCTGCTCGGGGCTGATGGGGCCGAGTACCGTGTTTATCTTCGTCATTCCAGCCTCCTTTCTTGTTTATTCTTCCGCAAATGTCATTGCGAGGAGTGCAGCGACGAAGCAATCCGTAGGGGCGGGTTTTCAAACCCGCCCGATACGGGCGCACCTGAAGGTACGCCCCTACGGCACAGGGATTGATTCGCTCGCAACAACATGCTATGCGCCAAGCTGGCCATCGGCCAGCATCTTGACCAGTTCTTTCTTGAGTATCTTGCCCATCGGGTTGCGCGGGACCTGGTTAAGTATGAAAACTTTGCGCGGTACCTTGAAGCGCGCCAGCCTCTCGCCAAGGTAATCTTTGATATCTTTTTCCGAGACGGTTGCTCCCGGGCGGGGCACCACCACGGCCACGGGTATCTCGCCCAGCTTGGCATCCGTCGCCGGAATCAGCACGGCGTCGGCTACCGCCGGGTGCTTGTACATGACCTCCTCGACCTCGCGCGGGAAGACCTTCTCGCCGCCCACGTTGATCAGCTCCTTCTTGCGGTCAACCATGAAGAAGTAGCCGTCGCTGTCGTAGTAACCCATATCGCCGGTGTGCAGCCAGCCGTCGCGCAGCACCTCCGCGGTCTCCTGCGGCTTCTTATAATATCCTTTCATCACCAGCGGGCCGCTGATGACCAGTTCACCCACCTGGCTGGCGCCCAGCAGCTTGCCGGACTCGTCCATCACGCCCACCTTGACGCCCGGGTAGGCCAGTCCCACGCTGCCCTCCTTGTAGGTGAGGTCCGCGCGCTGCATGGTGGCCGAGGCGGAGCACTCGGTCAGTCCCCAGGCCTCCAGTATCTTGATGTTGAGCGCCGCCGAGGCGTCCTTCATCAGCTGGGCCGGCATGGCCGAGGCGCCCGAGATGCCGATGCGCAGGGAGGAGAGGTCATACTTGCTGCGGTCGGGGTGGTTGATAAGCATGAAATACATGGCCACCACCATGGGCAGGAAGGTTACTTTATGTTTTTCTATCTGCTCGAAGACCTCGACCGGGTTGAAGGGGTCGAGCAGCACGAACGACGAACCCGTCACTAAAGAGCAGAGCATAACGGTGATGCCATAGCCGTGGAAGGCCGGTACGACCATCATGGCGCGGTCATGGTCGTCGAGCTTGAGCAGGTTGACGATGGCGTCGGCGTGGAAGAAGAGGTTGCCGTGCGTGAGCATGGTGCCCTTGGGCTCGCCCGTGGTGCCCGAGGTATAGAGTATCTCGGCCACGCTCTCCTCGCTGCATAAGGCCTTGAAGGGGGTTGCGGGCGCTTCCAATTCGAGCTTGGATAACTCAAGACCTTCGCGGTATGGTCCGTTAACTATCAGCCACTTGAAGAGCGGCGGCTTTGTTTTGATCTTGCTAAAGTGTTCGGCGAAGGCCGGGCTGGCTATCAGCGCCACAGAGTCACTGTCGCGCAGCAGGTATTCCAGTTCGCGCTCCTTGTAGAAGATGTTGACGGGGACGGCCACGGCACCTATGTAGGCGCAGGCGAAATAAGCCGCCAGGAATTCGGGGCAGTTATTCAGCATGAGGGCGACCTTATCGTCGGGTTTTACTCCCAGTTTCTGCAGGGCGTGGGCGAATTTCTGGGACCTGGACAGAAGCTGGCTGTAGGTGACCGGCTGGTCCTTATAGATGATGGCGGGGCGCGTCCCGATGGAAGAGGCCCTGGCCTCAAGCATTCCCGGAAGATGCATTGCTACCTCCTGCCCTGTTTAATCGCCTGGCTTATGGCTGATGTTGCAATATAACATCGGAGATGGGTAAAGTCAATACTAATGGCCTGTGCAAAAAAATCAGCCCCCGGTGGTATTGACAAAAATATAAATGCAAGATAATATATCAAACAAACGCTTGATATATCTATAAGCGTGATTTGGATTCAAATTGAGAGGCTTGTGAAAAAGAATGGGACGTAAGAGCCTGGCGGTTGACCGGCGAGGGCAGATCTTGAGGGCTGCCGCAGCCCTGTTCATCAGGAAAGGTTATCTGAACACCACGGTGCGCGACATAGCCGGTGAACTCGGTATGAACGTGGCCACGCTATATCACTATGTAGGTTCCAAGAACGGTATACTCGGCCTTTTTCACGAATATACCATGAGTGCCATCAATCTCTTCGCGGAAAAAAACCAGACGGTGCTTGACAACATGGAGCCGCAGCGCGCTTTGAAGTATGCTATCCGGAAATATGTGAAATGGGTGGAAAAGTACCAGGATCTGACGGTCTTCTGGTACCAGGAAGCAAAAAACCTCACCCCCGCCCAGTTTAAAGCGCTGAAGCTGCAGGAAGAGTACACAATACAGATATTCCGGATGATACTTGAAAGAGGTATCAGGTCCGGCGAGTTTAAAATCAAAGATCCCGCTATGGCCGCCAACAACATCGTTGTTCTCTGCGACATGTGGGCTTTCCGCAGGTGGCTGCTGAAAGGATGCTATACGCTGGAGCAGTATATCAGGGAGCAGACCGATTTGATCATGGCGCAGGTTCGCTGCGCCGGACACTGACAGGTGAGGGGCGACCCAAACAGAATAAGGAGGCCGGTGATATGAGATTTGTAACAGACGAGAAATACGTACTGGGCAGGATGCTGGAAGAAGCGGCGCAGAAGCATCCCGGGGACACTTATTTCTGGTTTGAGGGGGAACAATATACCTATAGTAAGGTGCTTGCACAATCCCGGATGGTTGCGCAGGGCTTCGCCGGACAGGGGGTGAAGAAAGGCAGCCATGTAGCAATGCTGATGGAGAATTGCCCCGAATTCATTTACACGTGGTTCGGCCTGGCTCTGCTGGGCGCGGTGGAGGCGCCGTTCAATCCTTTCCACAAAGGCAGTCTGCTTGAATACCTTATCAACTACTCGGATGCCGAGATACTGGTTATCAGCAGCAGCTTCATTGACGAGATCAGGTCAGTGGAGGACCGGATATGCAACGTAAAAAAGATAATTATCGATGGGCAGTTTAATGGAAAGCCTTTTAAAAAAATAGAGACGATAACGTTCACTGCGCTGTTGCAGGGAGATGGGAAGCCTCGGACCGGAGAGGTCAAGTATAACGATATCATGGCGCTTATGTTCACCTCCGGAACAACCGGCCCATCCAAGGGAGTGCTGATAACACATAACCAGGCATTTTTCGTGGCCAGCCAGTATGTGAACGTAACAGGTGTCAAGAGAAGCGACACCGGATATTGCTATATACCGCTTTTCCACGAGGCGCCGCAATTTGGGCTGGTGCTGGGTTCCATGCTTTACGGGGGCAACTTCCTGCTCACCCGCAGCTTTAGCGCGGCGGATTTCTGGCAGGACATCAGGAAATACAAGTGCACTGCCTCCGGGATGTTCGAGGTGGTGATCAAGATCCTGCTGATGGCGCCCGAGCAGCCGGACGACGCGGATAACCCGATGCGCATTTTTTCGACGGCGCATATAACACCGGAGAGCCAGGAAGCGTTCGAGAAGCGCTTCAATGTGAAACTAGTCAACACATACGGTCTGACGGAGGGGGATTGCACCATAGCGGCGACACACAGGGATATCAGGCCCGGTTCCTTCGGTAAACCGCGCGGCTATTTCGATGTGCAGCTCTTCGACTCCATGGACAGGAAAGTACCACGGGGCAAAGTCGGCGAGATAGCCCTGCGGCCGAAGCAGCCGCATACCATATTCGAAGGCTATTACAAGATGCCGGAGAAGACGCTGGAAGCCTTCCGTAACCTGTGGTGGCACACGGGTGACCTGGCTTACCAGGATGAAGACGGGTATTTTTTCTTCGTCGGGCGTGAAAAGGACATGATAAGGCGCGGCGACGAGAATATATCGGCGCTGGAAGTAGAAAAGGTGGCGGAGTCGCACCCTGACGTGAAAGAATGCGCCGCCGTGGCCGCTTATTCGGAGGTGTGGGGTGAGGAGGTCAAGCTGGTTATTGTCTGCCGCGAGGGCAGCAAGATCGATCCGGCTGAACTGGTGGCCTATTGTGACGAGCGTATGGCCTACTTCATGGTGCCGCGTTATATCGAATTCGTTGAGGCCATCCCCCGCACGGGAGGCAGCGGCAGGCCGGTTAAGGAGCAACTGAAACAGGTAACGGATAAAACGTGGGACAGGGTTAAGGCGGGAGTAAAGATAAAACGCGAAGCTGAAAAAAAGAAAAAAGCTGATTCAAAATAAGAAAGAGGGGGTAAGTTCACTATGAAAAAAATCATCGTATTGGGTGGAGCGGGCACCATGGGTCATGAGGTGGTGAAACTGCTACTGGAGAGGACGAGCGCGGAGATCACCGTAGCCGACGCCAGCGTCAAAGGTTTGAAACGTGTCGAAGCTGAGTTGGGGAACAAGGTCAAAATCGCAAGCGCTGATGTGAACGACAGGGAATCGCTGGTCAAGCTGCTCAAAGGCGCTGACGTGGTTATCAGCACGGTTGGCCCTTTCTACAAATATGCGGCCGGAGTGATTAAAGCTGCTATCGATGCGCGGGTGAACCTTGTCGATATAGATGACGATTTCGATGCCACCAAGGATTGCTTGGCACTGGATGAGGATGCCAGGAAGGCCGGTATAGCTGCCATCATCGGTATGGGCGCCAGCCCTGGTGTGACCAACCTGATTGCCAAGTTGGGCGCCAGCCGTATGGACAGGACCGACGATATACGATTGTACTGGGGGGAGAGTGCGATCGACCCTACCGGGTCGGCGGCAATGATGCACTGGTTCCATATAACCGCAGAAAAGGTACCTGTATTTGTCGATGGAAAATGGGTTGAGATGCAGGGCTTCACCGAGCCTGAGGTTATCGAATTCCTGCCACCTATTGGGAAGCTGGAAGTGGTCTTGACCGGACACCCTGAGCCGGTCTCGCTGCCCAGGTATATCAAAGGCGTAAAAAACGTAAGCATCAAGGGTGCTCTTTATCCTCCCAAGATGATGGAGCTTTACCGTTGGCTGATAGATACGGGTTTCGGCAGCATGGACGAATTCATGGTAAATGACAGCGTCTCGATGCCCTTCAGACAGTTGGCCGTAAGGATAATACGTTCGATGCCGCGCTTCGCGCCGGAGTACTTTAAAGACATACTCGAGGATGCACTGGGCAAATATGAGGCCTGCGCCGGGACATTCAAAATCGTTGTCAGCGGGCAGAAGGGTAATAAGCAGGTGACCCGTACCTACGATCTGATGGCAAATAATGTGGCGCACAGCACAGCCTTGCCCGCCGTAATGGCTGCGCTGGCCTTACTGGACGGGAAAGTGAAGGCGGCCGG
>CAIMUM010000197.1 GCA_903844685.1 uncultured Dehalococcoidia bacterium | reverse complement strand
TGATGTAAGGGTATTCGATGGGCGCCCCGCTGATGATGACCTCGGCCCGGCAGGAGCCGCCGCGCGACTCGGGGCCGTAGCTCTGCGTGAGGGCGGCATATTGCTTATTGTAGATCGATGCCGCCTTGCCTATGATGTTGCCCAGCAGCACGATGCCCTGTCCCCCAAACCCTGCCAGTCTGATTTCTGTTTTACTCATCGCTTCTTTCCCGGTAGAAGATTAATCAATATAACCGGCTATTTTTTAACCGGCTTCTTAGCTTTGGCTGATACTCCTATGAGGTGGTCCTGGAGCGTAGGCTGGTCGATGTCGAGGAACTTGCCTACCACGACGGGGCCTTTGTGGTCTATGGCGGTTTCCCTGGGGCCGGCGCCGTGCTTGATCACGCTGCGCTTGATGTAATTGCGCAGCGAGTCGAGTCCCTCCGGCTCCTTGTTCATGCGGCCGTAGATGGCGGGGCAGGGGCTGATGACTTCGACGAAGGAGAAGCCCGGCTTGAGCAGCGCTTCCACGATAGTCGATTCGAGCTGGTGAAGGTGCAGCACGGTCCAGCGGGCGATGTAAGATGCGCCGCTGGCATGCAGCAGCCAGGGCAGGTTGAAGGGGGGCTCGAAGTTGCCGTAGGGCGTGGTCGATGTGCGCACGTCCAGCGGGGCCGTCGGGCCGACCTGTCCGCCCGTCATGCCGTAGTTGAAATTGTTGATGCAGATCACGGTCATATCGATGTTGCGGCGGGCGGCGTGTATGAGGTGGTTGCCGCCGATGGCGACCAGGTCGCCGTCGCCGGAGAAGACCACGGTTTTCAGCTGGGGGTTGGCCAGCTTGAGGCCGGTGGCGAAAGGTATGGCGCGTCCGTGCGTAGTGTGAAAGCTGTCCAGCTTGACATAGCCCGCCACGCGTCCGGAGCAGCCGATGCCCGAGACGACCGATATCAGGTTGGGGTCAAGCTCGGCGCGGTCGATAGCGCGCAGGAAGCAGTTCAGCACCGGGCCTATGCCGCAGCCGGCGCACCAGATGTGCGGCAGCCTGTCCTGCCTCAGATATTTGGCTACCGATCTTTCGTAATTGGCTACATCGTCAATCTGCATGGCACTCTTTAATCGCAGATAATATTACATCGGGCTTGTGCACGTCGCCGCCCGAATGGGGCACGGATAACGTGCGGGCCTTGCCGCAGGCGCAGCGTTCAACCTCGTAAACGATCTGGCCGCGGTTGATTTCGGGGACTATAAAGGCCTTAACCTGTGAAGCCAGTTGCCTGATACGCCTTTCGGCGAAGGGCCACAGCGTGACCAGCTGCAGGCAGCCTGCCTTGATACCCTGTTCACGTGCTTGCTTGACGGCGAATTGGGCGATGCGGGCCGTGATGCCATAGGCGACGACCACGATCTCCGCTCCTTCCATCATGTAGTCGTTGCACATGATGATATCGTCGGCGTTGAGCCTGATCTTATCGACCAGCCTGGTGATCAGGTGGTCCTGGGCTCTGGAGGTCATGACCGGGTAGCCCCTTTCATCGTGGGTCAGGCCGGTGACGTGGAAGTGGTGGCCCTGCCCGGCGATGGCCATGGGCGGCACCAGGCTGCCGTTGGTCTTATAGGGCAGGTAGCCTGCCGCGCCTTTCTGCGGCATCTCCCTGTAAAACAGGTCTTCAGCCCTGATCTCGGGCATGACGACCTTTTCGCTCATATGGCCGACCACCTCGTCCGACATGATCAGGACGGGCAGGCGGTATTTTTCCGAAAGGTTGAAGGCCTTGATGGTCAGGTCGAACATCTGCTGCGGGGAATCGGGGCTGAGGGCGATGATCTCATAGCTGCCGTGCGATCCCCAGCGGGCCTGCATGATGTCTTGCTGGCCGACTAGTGTGGGCAGCCCGGTGGATGGCCCGGCGCGCTGGATATTCACCACCACGCAGGGCGTTTCTAGCATGATGCCCAGGCCGATATTTTCCATCATCAGGCTGAAGCCGGGGCCGGAGGTGGAGGTCATGGCTTTGACACCCGCCCAGGAAGCTCCCAGTATGGCGGCCATGGAAGCTATCTCGTCCTCCATCTGGATATAGGTGCCGCCCACTACAGGCAGTCGGCGGCTCATACGTTCGGCGATCTCGGTGGCTGGGGTGATTGGGTAGCCGGCGAAGAACCTGCAGCCCGCGCTTATAGCGCCTTCGGCACAGGCGTTGTCGCCGTTCATGAAAAACTCGCCAGTCAGGCAACCATTGTCCGGCATCGGATAAAACCCTTATTCTTAAGGCCAAAAGTATTTATAATCACGGCCGTTGAAACCAGCGGACCTTAATTCAAAACCTAAACAGGGTGCTTTTCTTCGCTTTTATGTGCATTGCTGTTGAGGATGAGGGTAATGGCGAACTCGGGGCAGATCAGCTCGCAATAGCCGCAGGCCAGGCATTTGGACTCGTCCTTGATAGCGGCCAGCTTGTAGCCCTTGTAATTGAGCTCGGTGCCCATATGCAGGACCTCGCGGGG
>CAIMUM010000196.1 GCA_903844685.1 uncultured Dehalococcoidia bacterium | reverse complement strand
CTGGGCCATAATAGCCGGCACATCGTAAAGATGGTCGAAGTGGCCATGCGTTATGAAGATCTGTCGCGCGCCCGAGAGTTCCCCGGGTTGCATGGCCTGGCGAGGCATAGCTTTCGCATTGCGTGTGAGGTAGGGATCTATCAGAAATAATTGATCACCTGTTTCAACCTTGAATCCGGCCGTGCCCAGCCATTGTAGTTTCATGCTATGTCCTCCTATATGTGCTTGCAACTTCAGGCAATAAAGGTGTCAAAACTGTTTTACAGCTGGCCTGATAGTAATGGTCAATATAGCCGCCAGAATCAGCCCGATTGCGGCGGCCACGAAGGATGCCTGGTAGCTGCCCGTAGCGTCGAATATGTTCCCCGCTATCCACGGCCCGAAGCCGAAGCCGATGCCGTCGGACACCATCAGCGCTGCGAAAACCGAGCCCAGCGCCTTTCCTCCAAAGGTAAAGCGTGTGATGCGTACCATCTGGGTGACGAAGCCGCTGTAAGTGACGCCGAAAATGGAGGCGAAAACGTAGAAAGACCAGGCCGTATGGGAAAAAGCTATGTAAGCTATATTCAACCCCAACAGCATGGTGCAGAAAAGCATGATAGGCTTGATGCCAATGCGATCCGAAAGGACGCCCGAGACCAGCCGGCCGGCGAGGCCGAAGATACCGATGAGCGTGAGAAGGGTGGCTGCCTGTATTGGCGCCATGCCGGAGTCCTCAGCATAGGGGACCAGGTGCAGCATCACCAGGCCCAGGCTGGAGAGAAAGAGCAGGAAGGCGATGAATATCATCCAGAATTGACGGGTGCGGAACGCTTCGGAAACGCTGAGCCCGGTTTCAAGGTCGGATGCCTGTTTGTCGGCAGCGTTTTCAGGCTCAAACGACGCTCCTTCGACCTCGGAAATGCGCGGGGGATTGCGCATCATGAGTGTAGCGGGTATGCAAATAACAGCTACCGCTATGCCGGCCATCAATAAGGCCGGTCGCCAGCCTGTGGTAGAAATCAAATAGCTTATCAGCACCGGGATGGTGGCCGTGCCCAGGCTGATGCCCAGGGTAGCTATGCCCACTGCCAGTCCCTGCCTTTTGTTAAACCATAGCGAGACCAGCGCGACCGGTATGGCGAAGGAGGCGCTGATGCTGAGGCCGACCAGCAGGCCGGTGAAGATGTACAACTGCCAGAGCTCGGTAATCCAGGAGCTCAATATCAGGCCCAGGCTCAGGCAGCCGGCCGAGACGGCCATCACCCACTTGTAACCGTAGCGGTCGGCCAGTATGCCTGTTAAGGGAAGGGTGATGGCATAAGCGAGGCCCGCCACCAGCATAACAACCGAGCCCAGTCCCCTGGACCAGCCGAACTCGTTGACGATGGGCAGGAAGAAGACGCCGTAACTGAAATTCACTCCGCAGGTAATAAAGGTAATGAGGAAAGCTGAGGTTACGATGACCCAACCGTACTGCACGCCCCTTCTTTCGCTCATCGAACGTTCAACCTATCTCTTTTATGAAAACTACGCGGTCTTTGCCCGGGCCGGCGTAATCTTTGACGACCGGCACCCCGTCTGCGCCGGATTCTCCCAGCAGCAGCATGCCGATGCTCCTGTGGAAATCAATCGATAGCCTGTTAACGGGGCTGGTGATGGCCTTCAACTTTGTGCAGCCGCGGGAGCGGGCGAATTGCTCGAAGTGGGCATACAACCGATTGGCCAGCCCCTGCCTGCGGAAGCCCCGCCTGACCGACAGTAGATGCACGTAGCCGACCGGTTCGGTCTGGGACAGGAATCCAAACAGGTAGGCCGATACCTTTTTTCCTTCCCTGATGACGAAGGAGGAATTTCCGAATTCGTAGATGATAGTTGGGTGGTGAAGAGCTATTGTGCGGTCATGCTCCCAGAACTGGTCGAATTCGGTTATTATCTGGTCGAAATCCTCTTTGGTGCAGATAGATATATCCATTTTCCGGTATCGCGTCAGTGCGTATTGTACTGATTTTGCATGTAACTGTACAACCTACTACACTGTATTTAATCATCGTGAAGGTAGGAATTGAAACGAAATAGCTATGGGCCATCCGGCTGATTTATTTTGGAGTTTGCCACCCGAGGAGGTACTGAGGCAACTCGGATCGACCCGCCGGGGTTTGACGTCCGTTGAAGCGGCAGAAAGGTTGAAACAATATGGGCCCAACTCGCTTAAACGGGGTCCGCGTTTCACCACGTTTTCGCTTTTACTGGGGCAGTTTAAGAGCCCGATAATACTTATCCTGCTGGCTGCCACGGTGCTCGCCCTTTTCCTGGGCGACCCGGTCGATGGTGTCATCATCCTTGTCATCATTCTGGTTAGCGGACTGCTGGGATTCTGGCAGGAAAAAAGCGCGACTGATGCCGTAGCTGGCCTTCTGGCCATTGTACAAATCAAGGCAACGGTGTGGAGGGACGCTGTAAACCAGGATATCCCCGTGGAAGATATTGTGCCCGGTGATGTTGTTTTGCTAAACGCCGGGAATATGCCCCCGGCCGATTGCCTGATCATCGAGTCGAAAGATCTGTTTGCGGATGAGGCAACGTTAACGGGTGAGACTTACCCGGTGGAAAAAGAGGCAGGGTTAACGCCCGCCGGCACTGTGCCGGGCGGACGCACGAATGTACTCTATATGGGAACACACG
>CAIMUM010000195.1 GCA_903844685.1 uncultured Dehalococcoidia bacterium | reverse complement strand
GATATACCCTACGGCGTGCTGCCTGTGCTTAACAACCCCATAGATTACCCGCGCATACTGGAACTCAACATGGGCTCCTGCACGCCCAAGCACCTGCTGATGTGCGAGATGTACCGCAGGCTGGGGCTGGAGGTGCTATACGCTGTCTACCCCTACCGCTGGGCGGAATTCGAGGAGCTCTACCCGCCCACGCTATGGAAGCTGGCACAGCAGATGGCGCCGGTCAACCACCTGGCCTGCAAGGTGGAACTGAACGGCCGCTACGTGCTGGTGGACGCCACCATCGACCCGCCCCTGGGCAGCATCGGCCTTCCCTTCACGGCAAGCTGGGACGGTGAGTCGGATACCTCACTGCCCGTGCTTCCCATAGGCGAAGAGGAAATATACTACCCGGACGAAGCAGAACTGATGCCGCCGCCGGACCTGGACGATACCGCGCTCGCTTTTTACGAGGGATTGAACTCTTATTTCCAGAGGATACGGGATGGACAGCTGTAAAGCAAGCTTGGTGCTGCGCAACACCGGCGCGATAACGCTGGAACCGCGCCGCCCGCGGGCTCGCACTGTCTATATACAGGGCGGGCGTATTTTAAAGGTCAGCGGACGTGACATCGATCCCGCCGCAACCGGACCGGGTACCCGCGTTATTGACTGCGCGGGTAAAACCGTCATCCCGGCCTTTCACGACGCCCACTGCCATATCCCCACCTATGCCGAAAGCCTGCTAAATATCGACGCCGGCCCGGCCTCGGTGGGCTCCATCGAAGATATCATCAGCATGATAAAGGAAGCGGCGGCCACCCTGCCGGCGGGAAGCTGGATAAGGTGCACCGGCTATAACGAGTACTACCTGGAGGAGAAACGCCATCCCACGCGGCATGACCTGGATAGGGCAACAACGGCAAACCCCGTCAAGCTCACACACCGCAGCGACCACGCGCACGTGCTCAACAGCCTGGCCCTGCAACTGGCGGGCATCAACATCGAGAGCGAGGAACCCCCGGGGGGCATGATCGAGCGCGACCTGGGCACCGGCGAGCCCAGCGGGCTGCTCTACGGCATGGGCAGCTACCTGTCGCAAATGATAGCCCCGGCAAGCGACGAGGAGATGGACACCGCTATAACAAGGGCGGGCAGGACCCTGCTCAGCCTGGGCATAACCATGCTACAGGACGCGTCGCCCGGCAACGATATGGCACGCTGGAACCGCTTTATCGGTTGGAAAAGGAGGGGGCGCTTCGCGCCGCGGGTGGTGATGATGTTCGGCGTGGGTGAACTCGACAGCCTGCAAGGCAGGCAGCCGTTTTACGATAAGGCGACGGGGTTGGGCAGCGGGGCGGTCAAGATTATGATAGACGAGGTGAGGGGCAGCCTCAACCCTCCGCAGGAGGAGCTCAACCGCCTGGCGGCAAGCATCCACCGCCGCAGACTGCAGGCAGCCCTGCACGCCGTGGAAAAAACTACCGTCGGGGCCGCGGTTACCGCCCTTGAGTATGCTTTAAAAGAACGCCCGGGCAAAGGACACCGCCACCGCCTGGAGCACTGCTCGGTCTGCACGCCCGCCATGGCGCGCAGGCTGGCGAGGATGGGCGCAGGCGTGGTCACCAACCCGGCCTTCATCTATTACAGCGGGGAAAGGTACCTGTCCGAGGTGCCCCCACATCAGCTCAAATACCTCTACGCCATCAACACCATGCTGAAAGCGGGAATCAGGGTGGCGGCAGGCTCGGACGCGCCGGTGGCCAACCCGGACCCGCTCAAAGGCATTTACGCGGCCGTCACGCGCCGCGCCGGGAAGGGACAGGTGGTCACGCCGGGCGAGGCTATCTCCGCACTGGATGCGCTGAAGCTTTATACGATTAATGCCGCGTACTCGTGCTTCCGCGAGAAGCAAACCGGCAGCATAGCGAAGGGCAAATGGGCTGACCTGGTGGTATTGAACGGTGATCCCCTGCAGATTAATCTCCACGAGCTGAAAAACCTCAAGGTCGAGATGACCGTGCTTGACGGCGAAGTGGTTTACAGCGAAGCGATTTAACCTATTATCCCGTCTTCAAGGTAAGACCTGAATTTATCTTCTTCCATACCCAGTATATCTATGAAAACGCGCCGGTTGTCCCCGCCCAGCAGAGGCGCCGCCTTATGGTACACCGCAGGGGCCGCGCTCATCCTGATAGGGTTACCGTCCGCTCTGGTTAAGCCCAGGACGGGGTGCTCCAGTTCTACGAAAAAGCCGCGGCCGTTCAACTGCGGGTCGTCCACCAGGTCCTGCGCATCATTGACAGCCGCTGCCGGCACGCCGGCGGACTGCAGCATATCCATCGCCTCATGGGATGTGTAATTTACCGTCCAGGTTTCAATTAGTGTGTCCAGGTCATCCGCATTCTCAAAGCGCAACCGGGTGGAGGAGAACTTCTCCTGGCGCGCCAGTTGGGGCTGACCCATGACATTGCAAAGAGATTGCCACTCCTCCTCCGAGAAGACAGCGATAACGCACCAGCGGTCCTCACCTTTGCAGCGGTAGCAGCCATGGGGGGCGGCCTGCCCCCACTCAGCCATATTTCCCGCGGGCGACGCCGCGCGGCCGTTAACGGAATAGTCCAGCAGCGCCGGGCCCAGCGTGCTGCAGGCGGCCTCAAGCTCTGAAATATTGACGTATGCGCCCTGCCCGCAGCGATCCCTGCGCCTCAGTGCTGCGAGGGCCGCCAGGGCCGCGTAAAGGCCTGAAATGTGGTCGGCATAGGCGAAGCCGATGCCGTCCGGCCGGCCGCCGTCATAAGAGGTCAATTGCGTGAGGCCGGAGAGCGCCTGCACGGTTGTGCCCAGGGCGGCATAGTTGCGCCACGGGCCGTTGTGGCCAAAACCGGAGAGGCTGACCATCACGATATTGGGTTTGACCAGCTTCAAATCATGGTAGCCCAGCCCCCAGCCTTCCATCACGCGCGGGGTGAAATTCTCCATGACCAGGTCGCATTTGCTGACGAGTTCAAGCGCAAGTTGCCGGGCCTCCACCCTGCTCAAATCCAACGTGATGCCCAGCTTATTGCGGTTCCAATTGGCGAAATAGCCCGTGTTATTCTGCTCTGCGCCTGTGGCAGTGAGTTTCGACTGCACCTTGATAACCTCGGCGCCGAAGTCGGCCAGCAGGCGTGTGGCATAGGGGCCGGCCAGCATCCAGGTGAAGTCCAGCACCCGTATACCGTGCAGGGGCGTACCGGAAGCCACACCCGCATTTTCGGGCGAGTTTGAAAACCCGCCCCTACAAAATCCGTTTTCATTACGTATGGGCGTACCTCCAGGTGCGCCCGAACTTTCCATCAACCCTGCAAGTCTGCCATTATGTTCACCGGCAACCGGCGCCGGCTTCCATGCATAGCCGGGCGCGTCCGGAAAATTGATAACGGGCCGCGGGACATTGAACCCCTCCGGCTTCAACAGGCGCTCTGCATTCACGAAATAACCGCGCTCCCTGAGCTGCTCATTATCCATCACATCGCGTATTGAGTAGACCGCCGCCCAGGGGAAGCGCATGTCCTGTCCAAGCCGGAAAACCTCCTCCCTATCCTGCATGCATGTCCAGGAGGTTATGGCCTCCTGAATATCGCCGATATGCCGCCTGCGGAAATCCTCTTCACGCCAGGCCGGGTGCGCCAGGCCGGCGGCCATGTCCTTGCTGCCGAGCAGCTCAACCAGCGTATCCCACTCGCGGTTAAAGCTCAGCAGCACATGGCCGTCGCGGCAGGCGAAAATGTCGGACGCGGCGTTCCACTGCAGGCTGCCCTGCCTGCCCGGCACTTTCTTATCGTAAAAATACTGCACCAGGACGTGCTCCAGCGCAGCCGTCACAGCTTCCTGCATAGAGATGTCGATGTGCTGCCCTCTACCCGTCAGTTCCCTGCAGCGCAGGGCCAGCAATATGCCGCAGGCGGCAAATAGCGAAGCTGTGTAATAAGCTTGATCGCCGTAAGCTTTGAGCGGCTGCCTGCCCGGCCTCCCGCAGACATACATCTGCCCGCCGCTGGCCGCGGCGATGAGCGAGGAGGATTTATACTGCGCGTAAGGCCCGGATTGGCCGAAGCCGGTCACCGACGCCACCACCAGGCCGGGGTTGACCGTGCAAAGCCCGCTGTAACCCAGGCCGATGCCGTCAAGGTAGCCGGGCCGGAAGGACTCGACTAACGCGTGGCTGGATGCGGCCAAACGTATGAATTTCTGCCTGTCGGGCTCGTTCTCCAGGTCCAGCGCGACCCTGGATTTCCCTGAATTGTGATACCAGAAGGAAAGGCTGCTATCCGCGCCTTTTAGATTATTTAGAAAAGGGCCGGCCTGCCTGGAGGGACAGCCCCCCGGCGGTTCGACCCTGACTACATCGGCTCCCAGATCTGCCAGCAGCTTAGTACAAAACGCAGCCGCTCCATCGGCCAGGTCGAGAATGCGGAGGCCGGATAGAGGCGCAGAATATGCAGAGGAAAAGGACATCGTGTCCTAATTATGTCATTGCAAGCGAAGTGAATCAACGTTCCATTTAAGCCATCATTGCGAGCGCTCTTTCTACGTCATTGCGAGCCTGAAGGGCGCGGCAATCTGCCTACTGGTGACGTAATATCCTGAGATTGCTTCGTCGCTACGCTCCTCGCAATGACGGGGTAAAATGGGACTCACAGTAACACTGGTATGTTATTAATCGGACGAGGGTAAAGCCTTGGGTTTCTGCAGCTCCATTTCCTTGCCGCAGCAAACCACTGAGCCTCCCCCTGCCTTGGTGCAGAGCACCTCGCTGCCGCATACTTCACACTTGAATCTTTTACCAAGCTGGTTCGCCATATTATCTCTCCCGAAAAAGGTTAATCTCTCTATTTTTTCTGTTCCATTGGCTGGCCGCAGCATACAAGCTGACCGTTGCCACCCTTGGTTACAATGAACTCGGAACCGCATTTGCTGCAGGAATATTTCTTGCCAATCTGGTTTGCCATTATTAAATACCTCCAGGGAATAATTTTAATCTCACAGCAGACCGTTGTCCACCAGTTCCGTTATACCCGCGATGGCCGCCGGGGGGAGGTATACGCTTTATCCATCCTTCACCGTCTCCCGAGACGTAATGGGATAGGCTACGCTGTATTTAGTCAATTCCCAGTAGCCGGGCCGCGTTGAGCCCCAGCCATTTCTCTTTGACCTTGTCCTTGAGCGGTAGGGCCTTGAGTTCATCGATGCAGCGCTGCCAGGGTATCATGTCATCGGTAGCAAAGAGCACCCTGTCCTGCAGCAGGCTGTTGCCGTATATCATAAGCGGGTCCCAGCCGGTGCCGGGCGTGCCGATGTACTTGGGGGCTACCGCGCCTATCTCGATATAGACATTTTTGTGCTTCCAGGCCACAGCTACCATCTCGGATACCCAGGGCCAGCCACCGTGATTACCCACGATTTTCAGGTCTGGGAAATCGCAGGCCACGTGGTCGATATATATAGGCCGGCTGAAATCGATGCTGCGGTCGATGGTGAAATTGATTGAAGAATGTATGGTCACAGGTATGCCCAGTTCCTGGCACTTGGCATATACCGGGTACAACCTCCTGTCATTGGGATACATGCGTTGTGCCCAGGTCTGGAAGTTGACGCCGCTGAAGCCCCGCTCCTTGACCTCCCGCTCTACTACCTTGACCATATCATCATCTTCCAGCGCATTGACGGTCAGGTAATACCGCGGAAACTTCTTGGGATATTTCTTGGCGATCCGGTAAGTAGCATCATTCAACTTCCTGTAATCACCGAGCGCCCATTCCGCCTGCAGAACGGCATGCGTGACGCTGGCAGCGTCCATGGCCTTGACCATGCTCTCAGCGGTCACATCATACATGGCGGATACTTCGTAGGCAGATTCCGCATAGCCCCTCATAAAGCTGTTCAGGAATAAACGTTTGGCTTCTTCAACGTCACCAACCCACTCCCTTACAGGTACCGTCACGCGAAAATCTATAATCATCTCTATAGCTCCTACTATTACTTTTTCTTGGTTCTGTCGAGCGCGGCCTTGGCCCTTATGGATGCCTCCATGCCGGTCAGGCACAGCACGACATCGTGCGCCTCCAGTTCGAACTGCTGCTCATAGTCCTGGTATACGCCGAAATTCATTTGCCTCTTGGTAAACTTGATCGACAGCGAGGAGTTGGCGGTTATCTTCTTTATCATCGCCATGGCCGTCTCGTCTAGCTTGTCGGCAGGAACAACGAAGTTGACCAGGCCCCACTGCTCCGCTTTAACGGCGTCGATGCGCTCGTTGGTAAAGGCCATCCACTTGGCCCGCCCGATGCCGATCAGGAGCGGCAGCAGCTTTGTTCCGCAGTTGGTTATCCCTGCCCCCACATTGGTTTCAGGGAACCCGAACTTGGTCCCCTCGGCCGCGATGCGTATATCGGCGCTCATCGCCCACTCGCAGCCGGCGCCCAGCGCGTAACCGTGCACGGCCGAGATGACGGGTTTCTCCATGTTGAGCATGATGCGTGTAGTATCCTGCAGCACTTCTACGTGCCGGAGGATGTCCTCGACCTTCATACTCTGGGGGCTCTCCGATAGGTCGTCGCCGGCGCAGAAAGCCCGCCCTTCGCCCTTGATAATCACCCCTTTTACGGTGGAGTCCAGCGCTGCTTCTGCCAGCGCCTGGTGAAAGTCCCTGGTTAGCTGGACGTTGATGGCGTTGAGCACCTTGGGTCGGTTCAGCCTGATAATGGCAATATCGTCCACTTTCTCATAAATTACAGTCTCAAATTGCATGTTCGTATCTCCCTATTGTTACTTCAACTTCCAAACGGGCGGGCGCTTCTCAAAAAAGGCCGTGATGCCCTCTCGCGTATCATCCATTTTGAGGATGGGCCCGGTGATGGATTTGAACAGGCTCAGGCTGTCATCCAGCGACATGTAGCGGGTCCGCCTGTTCAGCTCTTTACAGGCCCACAAGGCTACCGGGCCGTTGTTGCAGATCTTTTTAGCGATGGCCTCGGCTGCCGGCATCAGTTCCGCAGGTGGAACCAGGCGGTTGACCAGCCCTATACGGTAAGCCTCCTGGGCGCTCAGGCGGTCGCCGGTCATCAGAACCTCCATGGCCGTCGAGGCCGGTATCATGCGCGACAGCATGATGGACGCGTAGGCGTCCACCGTATTCAGTTTCTGGTCGGGTGTGCCGAGCGAAGCTTTCTCAGAAGCTATCCTGATATCGCAGCACAGCGCCAGCGTGAAGCCGGCACCCAGGCAGTAGCCGTTTACTGCCGCGATAAGCGGCTTCTTGATGTTGGCCAGCTGCCAGTCGTAATCGGCCTCCCAGTTAACCCCTGCCTCAATATGTTCCGGGTCGGTGAGATCGGCCCCGGCGCAGAACGACCTGTCGCCCGTGCCTGTGATTATACCTGCATACAGGTCATTGTCCGCATCGTAATCGTGCAGTGCCTTGATGAGCTGCCGGCTGAGTTCGACGCTCATGGTGTTGAGCGGGGGCCGATTGAGTGTAATACGCGCGATATGGTCTTTTTTCTCGTATATGAGAATCGACATCATTTTCTCCTTGCCGCACGGGCGGCTAACCCGAATTTATCTCATTCCCAGCGTAGGGGCGTACCTTCAGGTGCGCCCGCGTCGGGCGGGTTTGAAAACCCGCCCCTACGTTCAGGTATGCGTTGGTCACCACGCTTAAAGGATGACCTTCTTTTCCTTGAAGCTTCCGATCTCCTCCCAGCTATAGCCCAGCTCGAGTAGCACTTCCTCGGTATGCTGTCCGAATTCCGGTGCGCCGAAGGGTGTCCTCTCAGGCGTGCCCTTGAGCTGGATGGGGCAACGTATGCCCTTAAGCTTGCCGTAGTTGAAATGTTCGTACTCGATGATGTAACCGTTCTCCAGCGCCACCGGGTCTTTGATGACCTCGGTCGGCGTTTGCGCCGGGGCCCAGATTAGCCCATTCTCGTCG
>CAIMUM010000194.1 GCA_903844685.1 uncultured Dehalococcoidia bacterium | reverse complement strand
AGCGTAGGCTACCGTCATCTCGAAAACAGCCTGCAGGCCGCCGAAGGATTCCGCGGATTTGAGTATTGAGCCTTTCCTGATGAGCATCTGCAATATTGCCCAGCCCTTATCGACTTTGCCCAACACGTTCTTGGCAGGTATTGCCACATCTTTGAAGATCACTTCGCAAAGATGATCTAGGGCAATTGTGGGGATAACCTCAGTTTTAATACCGTCTGCTTTGGCATCGATCAGGAAAAGGGTAATGCCGTCCTCGCCGGAGCCGTCTTTAGTGCGGGCTACTACGATCATGTTATTGGCAACATGCGCGCCATCAACGAACATTTTGGTGCCGTTGAGGACGTAATCGTTACCCTTATGGACTGCTTTCAGTGTAATTCCGGAAGCATCAAACAGGCCGTTGTCTTCCAGCCATGCCAAGGTAAGAATGCAATTGCCGTTTGATATTTTCGGAAGCAGGTCTTTCTTCTGTTCTTCCGTACCGGCTTCGACGATGGCAAAGGTGTTGACAACGGTGCTGATATAGGGCCCGGGAAGTATATTCTTGCCCACTTCCTCCATGTGCATGGTCAGGTCTTCAAACGAGTAGCCCATGCCCTCGTAGTCTTCCGGTATGTTAAAGCCCAGCCATCCGAGTTCGCCCATTTTCTGCCAGAGCGCCGGATCGTAGCCTTTGGCATCATTCTCAAGTTCCCTGACCTTGGCCTTCGGACACTCTTTAGTAAGGAAATCCCTGGCCGACTTTTTTAATATCTCTTGCTGTTCAGAATATCTTAGATCCATATTTCCTCCTTATGAATTATGCGTCTTCAATTATTTCATGCGGGGCAGGCCAAGGCCATACCATGCGATGATATTGCGCTGAATTTCATTGGTACCCATTGATACGATAGGCACGAAGCATGCCTGGTAGTTATACTCAGCAGATCCATTCAATTTGGCCCATTTGGAATGCTTGACCTGGCCATATGGTCCCAATAAATCTGTGGCTATTTGTCCGAATTTCTCCAGTAGCTCACTGGCAAATACTTTCACTGAAGCCGCGTCCATCAGTCCCATTTCATTCCTGTTCTGCTGGTCGGCAACACGGTAGGCCAGCGTTCGCACAGCCTCAATTGAACATGCGAATTCGGCAATCTTGTTGCGGACCATGGGGTCCTGTGATAACGGCTTCCCGTGCCTCTTGGTTTCGTTGCAGAAATTCACAAACTCTTCCTGTGCTTTTACCAGGCCATAAACCATATCCATATTTGATCTTTCAAAACCGGCGAGCACATTAACCACGGCCCAGCCTTCGTTTTCCTGGCCTACGATATATTTGGCAGACATATGGACGTCATCCAGGTAAACCTCGTTGTAAACATGGGAACCATTCATGTAAGGTATGCCCCTTACGGTAACTCCCTTGTCTTTCATATTGTTGAGGATGAAGGTGAGGTTGTGATGCTTCTTAGCATTTGGATCGGATTTGTATACGCCGAATCCCCAGTCCGCAAAATGGGCGCCGGTATTCCAGGTTTTCTGGCCGTTAACGATGAATTCGTCACCCTTGCGGACAGCGGTGGATGTCATCCCCGCGAGGTCTGAACCGGCATTCGGTTCACTCCAGAGTTCGCAAAACATAACTTCAGCACTGGCGATTTTCGGCAGGAATTCCCTTTTGATCTCCTCGCTACCGGCTGCCAGCAGGGTGGGGGCAAGCATAGATACGCCGAAAATGTCTGAACCGGGCAGATCATAATAGCCGCGTGCCTCTGCCAGGAGCACCTTGTCCATCATGGTGCCGGTGCCGCCGTATTCCTTGGGCCAACCAAGGGCAAGCCAACCTCTCTTGGCGAATTCCTTGGCACAATAACGATGGAATGCCCAGCCTTCCTCGTTATCGAACTGGCTTTCAAAACCCACGTAACTCTTAGGTTTTTTCTTCTCCAGTTCTTCGCAGACTTTGTAAATATCTTTTCTGCGGGCTATTTGTTCTTCAGTCAATCGAAAATCCATAGTACCTCCTTAATACTAAATTCCTATTATTTTTGTTTTACTTGCCCTGTTGCAATAAGCAATTAGACTCATCAAATATCTGGTGAATTTTCCAGTGTTTTTATCCCAAAACCGCTCTATTATAGTTTAACGGCCTGAATAATTAAAGTCACAGTTCAGGAAAACGGATAGCGGCCCGGTCAATGCCTTGTGATTTCGACGATTTTGTAGGTTAACACCCCGGATGGGGCGTTAACTTCCAGCAAATCCCCGGCTTCCTTGTTAAAAATGGCCTGGCCCATCGGGGACGCGAGTGAGATTTTATGCTGCTTAATATTCGCTTCCTGAGAACTGACGATAGTGTAATTTATTTTTTCGCCTGACATTGTGTCAGTTATAGCAACAGTATCACCGATAGCGATTCTAATGCCTGTCTTATCAACGGATTCGAAGACACGGGCCTTTTTTAAGGTTTCCTCAAGGTCGCGGATTTGCCCTTCTATATGCCCCTGCTTTTCGCGTGCTGCCTGAAGCGGGGCATTTTCCCTGAAATCTTTATCCGCAGCGGCCTTTTTAATCTCTTCCGTGACCCTGGGCCGCTCTTCCTTTAAAGACGTCAGTTTGCTTTTCATCTCATTATAACCATTTTTTGTCAACATTATCGGTTCTTCAGCTTTCAGGGAGCTTGAAGACAGGCGCCTGGATGCCGGCTTTTTAATCCTGATGTGTACTGAAAGATTGGTTGCGGTTACCCCCTGTTTGAATGCAAAGGCCAGGAAGGTTTTTACCTCATGTAAATGTTCTGTGAATTTGGTATTCGCAACTCCGAATTGCTCCGAGTAGTTAGCAACTTCCTGGCCGGTGAGATTAATGATCGGCCTTTCCTCTCCATACCAGCGGATAAATTTAAATACCTCTTTCTGTATATGCCCGGCTGTATCTGAGGGTAGTGACGAAAAGTAGTGGGTAGCAGCTTCCCCCAGACTGAAACCCTTATTTATGGGAGAAGGCTTTTGTTTTGAGGACATATCCGCTAAACCAAAGAATATTAAAATAAGACCGGGTTAGTTGTCAACCAAGTGAACGTATATATAATATCAAAATATTTAAAATAAGCCATATTATAATACCGGGCTGTAGCAGTCGCCTGAGGCTATTTTTTAAACATTAATGAGTAGCCTATTAATTTGTATGCAAGTTTAGCAGCCAGGAATGAGCAGGCATCGCTCCCCTGATCGGGACACAGTTCTACTATGTCGAATCCCACGACCGTTCTTTTATGAGATACTGCAAATAACAGGTTGAGAACGTCCTGCCAGAGCATCCCTCCCGGTTCAGGTGTACCGACCGAAGACATAATGGAGGGATCAAATACGTCCAGGTCAATTGTGATATAAACATTGGGCGCCAGCGTTTGGATTATTTTATCTGTCGATGATGAAATATCTTCTTGACTGTAAATGAAAGGCTTCAGGCCTTTTGTTGCAACGAATTCATTTTCTTCAAGGCTCATGCTGCGTATGCCAACCTGGGTAATCGGGCATATTTCTATCACCCTGCGCATAACGCAGGCATGGCTGTACTCTGTTCCAAGATATTGGTCCCTGAGATCTGTGTGGGCGTCAAGTTGAAGGACAGAGAAATCCCTGTAATTCGCATTATATGCCCGTATCGCACCGTAACTGATAGAATGCTCTCCACCCAGGGTAACAACGAATTTGGATTTATCCAGCAGGTTTCTGACAGCGGCTTCAACGCGGTCGGCCATATCTCTGGGACTGCTCATCGCGGGTTCAAGTTCGGGAAGAGTATGGATGCC
Organism: uncultured Dehalococcoidia bacterium; assembly: GCA_903844685.1. Taxonomy (GTDB): domain Bacteria; phylum Chloroflexota; class Dehalococcoidia; order GIF9; family UBA5629; genus CAIMUM01. Next base: position 78,292 of record CAIMUM010000194.1, on the reverse strand, counting down.
GATATTAATAGTCTCTCCGCCCAGTTCAATATCAAACCATTCCAGGTAAAAGGATGCTTCAATTATTGATTTAGGGCCTTTGCGTGTGCCGCTGTGCCATTCCGTGGTACTGTCGTAGGGTACAGGAAGCACCGTAACCCGGGCTGTATCAAAATCCGAGAAAGCGGGTGGTAGCCCGCCGAAATTTCTCTGCTGTAAAAACCGGCCGGGATCTTGGTTCATATCGAATTTAATTCAAGCGCTTCTTGGCATTCTTTCAGTTCGCCAGGCTCCCACTCACGCCGTACCAGGCAACTCCTCATCCTGGTTAACCCGAATTTGTCTCTCATATCCTGCATGATGCGTTCAGCATCAAAATCCTTGCAGGAAAAGACATCTATATTAATGAATTTTCTTTCCACGAAAGTGTGCACGCTGATATGGCTTTCAGCTATAAATACCAGGCCTGAGATGCCCCAATCCTCCGGCTTTGAACCCGAATATCGGAATACAATAGGATCGGATATTTTTGTCATGCCTATATTGCTAGGATACGCAAACAGCAAATCGTAAATGAAATTTTCATCCTGCAATATATCTTTATTTTTTCCAAATCCGTCAATTATCAGGTGCATTTTATCTCCTATAGCATGATTTTTCTTAATTCAAAAAGAGCAGAAATGGCGGCCCTCTGCTTTATCTGCATGCGCGTTCCCGGGTAATTCGCTGAAAACGCGTAATTGTGCGAACCATTATCAATGCCAATCATTATGTTGCCCATTTTGTGGCCCTGCTCATCAGATTCCAGCACTCCAACCAGTCCGACTCCTACCGAGGTTTCATGGACTCTGCGAACAGCGGCCGCCATCTCCCTGGCCGTTTCCTGGCTTACTATCCCATATTGCTTGATAACATTTTCATTAACGCCGAATTGCGATCCAAGATCATTGAAGTTTATCACTATACCATATTTGTAGAATCCCGAGCTAAGCGGAATATTGGTGATACAGTTGGATAATATCCCTCCGGTGCCAGCCTCCATGGTGGAGAGGCTTAACTCTCTATCATTAAATTGCTTTGCCACGATTCCTTCCAGTGTATCAGTATCTGTGCCCCAGATGTAATCCCCAACTAATTGACGGATCTGGTTAGTGGTAGATGCGACTAACTGACTGGCGGCCTCAAGCGTACTGGCTTTTGCGGCTATCCGTAAATGAATGCCGTCGGGTTTCGCGTAGATTCCTACAGTAGGGTTTTTTGCCAGTAAAAATGACTTCGTTATTTCGCCGAGTTTTGCCTCACTCAGGCTGAAGGTCTTCAGTGTTTGAGAGAAAATGATGGCATCGCAATACTTATCTTGAAGTTTGGGAGCGACAACATTAGACCACATCTGCTGCATCTCACCGGGCGGTCCCGGCATGGCGATGATAACGTGCTTGTCCTTCTCCACCCACCAACCCGGCGCTGTGCCCCTGGGATTTGGGATCACCTGGCAGGATGGAATAACTGAAGCCTGCTTAATGTTGCTTTCGGGCATGTCCATGTTAAAGTGGCTGAATAATTCCCTGAATTGTTTGACCAGTGATTGATCGATGGATATAGGTTCCCGGAAGAAATCAGCGATAGCTTCACGTGTGATATCGTCCTCCGTTGGCCCCAGTCCACCCGTCGTTATGATAATATCGGATCTTTGCCAGGAGTGATTAAGTGTCTCGATAAGCCGCTGCCTGTTGTCACCCACAGTAGAAATGAAGTGAAGATCTAACCCGAGTAAAGGTAACTGACTGGCCAGATAAACGGCGTTTAAATCCGTTATCTCGCCAAGTAAGAGCTCAGTGCCGATCGAAATTACTTCTGCCTTCATCTAATGACATAAAGTCCCTGTTAACATTTATTGGCTGTTATCCCGAGGTATTTTTCAACAAGATCCATGGCACAGTAGTCTCCACACATGCTGCATGCGCGGCCTTTAACCGTGTATTTTGATCTAACCTTCCTGACCCTCTCCGGATCGATAGCGAGTGTGGTCTGTGTTTCCCAATCAAGATTCTTTCTTGCCAACGACATGCGCCGGTCCCATTCAGCGGCTTTTCCCTGGCTTCTCACTATATCCGCAGCGTGAGCGGCGATGCGGGATGCGATTACACCGTTCCTGACATCTTCAGAGTCCGGAAGTGAGAGATGTTCAGCAGGGGTAACGTAACACAGGAAATCGGCGCCGTAGATCCCGGCTATCGCACCACCTATTGCGCCGGTTATATGGTCATAGCCCGCTCCAACATCGCTGACAAGCGGTCCCAATACGTAGAATGGGGCTTCCCTGCATAGGCTTTTTTGAAGCTGCATATTCATCATGATATGGTCCAGAGGCAGATGTCCCGGGCCTTCGACCATGACCTGTACCCCTGCGCTCCATGCACGTTCAACCAGTTCCCCCAACGTGAGTAATTCCTGGATCTGGGGACGGTCCGTAGCGTCGGCTATGCTCCCGGGTCTCATACCATCACCGAGGCTCAGTGTCACATCGTACTTATGGGCGATCTCCAAAAGACGGTCGTAGTGCTCATAAAGAGGGTTCTCTTTGTCGTGATGAAGCATCCATCCGATTAAGAATGCTCCCCCACGTGAAACTATATCCGTTACCCTGCGTTGACTTTTCAGTAAGCTGATTGCGGCCTGTGTAATGCCGCAATGGACGGTAACGAAATCAACGCCTTCCCTGGCCTGTTCCTCGATAGCATTGAATAAATCATCCGCAGTGGCCATGACAATTGGGCCATATTTCTCGCCCGCTTCGATCATCGCCTGGTAGACGGGAACTGTGCCGATCGGCACACTGCTCTTCTTCAATATCGAGCGCCTAATCTTCCTGATATCTCCTCCGGTGCTTAAATCCATCACAGTATCCGCACCATATCGAATTGAGACATTGAGCTTTTCAAGCTCGCCTTCAAGGGTACCCACGTCGGAGGAAGTTCCGATATTGGAATTGACCTTGATTCTCAGGTTCTTCCCTATACCGCATATCCCTTCTACCGGGTGACCGGCATTTGCCGGGATGACTACTGTCCCCGAAGCTATATTTTTGCAGATGATACTTTCATCCAATTGCTCTACCTGAGCAACATGTTTCATCTGTGCTGTAATTGCACCTTTCTTTGCAAATTCTATCTGAGTCATGTTCTTTAATAAAAAAACCAAGAGTTACAGTATATTATACTTAACCCTTGGCCATTACCGCTTCCCTACGCTCGTATTACCAAGGGCAGGTTTCGAGGGTTCCCCGCCTGCGCGGAGTCTCAGCCTACTGATCTAAGCACCCCTAGCGGCCAATTAAACTGCTACGCGGTAACTATAGCATATGCACGCTTGGAAAAACAAGTGAAATCCACTTTCCGATTAATCCTAGTTCCTGTTACGGTTAATGATGGCCAGCACGGCGAATATCAGCATGGCTAAAATCAGAATGAGAATGGTAACAGCTATGGCCATCACCAGCGGCGAGGTTGGCACAAATTCAAACACCCAGTAATTAGACCAGGGACTGACATCGCCAGTCTCGTTTGACGCTCTTACCCTCCAGTAATATGTTCCGGCAGAGGCCAGGCTTGATCTATCCAGATTATAGGTGGTCCCCACGATGCCATCTTTACTGACAACTACGTTAACGAAATCAGGGGTTCTGGATATTTGCAATGAATATGTCACTCCAGTTTGGTCGCCGCTGACCGACCAATTCATTGCCGTTATAATCCCTGCAGGCTTGTTTGACTGGGAAATTGATCCCCCGCTAAATAAACCGCCGGTGGATTTAAATATACTGATTATCACCTCTACAACGGAATAATTTGATTGGACAGTTGCCCCTGGTCCTGGAAAGAGTAACTGAGGTAGCGGTGGCGGTAATGTGCCTGAAACATATATAGCCTGCGCCAGGCCGCCTTTATTGCCCGTGGCTTCAACGGTGTGTTCTTTGCCTGGCTTTACGGGAACCTGGATTGTAACGCTGAAGTTACCCTTTGCGTCCGTCGTCGTGGTGACACCTGTATTGGACTTGTCGTAATTAATAGCCAGTATTTCACCCTCGTTATAACCTGTCCCGTCGATTTTCAAGTCCCTGCTGTTCATTACATTGCTCGGGGTCAGTTGAATACTGGGTGTCACCTCAAACTCAATATCAGGTACGATGCCGATAGGAGTAAAACTGCTGCCGTAGATGCCCAGTATATGCCGGCCTTTAACACAGGGTGGAACGGTAATTACAATGCTGAAAGATCCATTAGGTTGTGCAACAAAGTTTGTATCGATGATGGGCCCATCCCAGGTAAACGTAAGCCCATCTTCGCCCGGCCTGAATCCAACACCGGAAAGTGTTATTTTGGTACCGACAGGACCGGATACGGGTGTTGCTTTGCAGAAAGGTGAAACCGTGAAAACCAGTCCGGGGACTTCTCCGCTGCCGGTCGAGTCGCTCATAACGTCGATAGTATATTCTCCTTTTGGATCTGGGGGGACATCAAATTGAGAATTCCACGACCCGGCTTTATCAGCCTGGATGGGCGATTTGGAAAGTGGCTTTCCGTCCCAGGTGTATTTAATGCCGCTTTCATTGGGCGCGAAACCATATCCGAAAATATAGATGCGGGTATTGATCTTGCCAAAGGGTGGTTCTGCCATAATGCTTGGCGTAATCGAAAAATTTGCGGTAGCAGTTATATTTGACCAGTTGCTGTCATCAGTGACCTTAACAATATGAGTGCCTTTAGCGGAGGAGGGTATCTCAAAACTATAATTTATTTGGCCGGTCTTGGAAACAGGAACGCTCTGTATTATTTTTTTATCATCCCAGTAGATAGTGGCTACTTTGCCGATAAAGCCATCTCCGGTCATCACTATTTTGGACCCTGTGATACCTGAACTTGGAGCAAGCGTTATGCTGGTAGCATAAACACGTGACGGCAAAAAAGATAGTACTGCAGAGGCGATGATCAATAGTGCCAGTGAAATATATGGAATCCTCATGGAATTCGCTAAATCCTCCTGCCTGGATTATCCTGATAAAGTGTCATAATAGTACCGTAATGTTTAAATCGAATGTAAGCTTATAACAAACAGGATGAAAAATCAATGATGCGCTTATAATATGGCAAGTTTGACACTGGTAAGGGTCTATTGATAGACTTTCACCGTATTTTTCAGCAGTCCGCAAACCCTTTGCGGTGCGTTTTGGCCCCGTGGTGTAGCGGTCTAACATGCCACCCTGTCACGGTGGAGATCGTGGGTTCGAATCCCATCGGGGTCGTATCTTTATTGTTAAGGAGATTACTGGACAGCCAAGCTCTTTAGGCTTCATATCGCAATTGGGATTGTCAAATAAGTTTCGGATGAAGTTGATATGGCTGATATAGTGATTGTTTTAGTGCTGATTACAGCAGCATTCATGCTGGGATCCTATCCGTTCTCACTTTGGATAGGCAGTCTGAGATTACATAAAGATATACGTAGTTATGGGGATGGCAACCCCTCTTTTATTTTCCATCACTTGGGCACAGCATTCTTAATGCTCACTTTTTTTATGGTTTGGCATGGCGTGCCCTTGGCGCCAGCGTAGTCTGGAAGGACAGGGTTTACCAGAGTATTTCCCATATCAAATAAAATACCAGCTAATGAATAGTCACGGCGATCAGCAAATGTAGTGCTGTGGCACGGGGATTTGTACCAGGGCAACTGGTGCAAATATTTTTTTGAATTTTATGTTTTAGTGGTAACAGGGAACCCGATGGAATTTAGATTCAGTCAAAAAGAAGAAAAGTTAAGAGAAGATGTCAGGAATTTCGCCAGGGCAGAGACGGCCGGCAGGGAAATCGTCAGCGGAATGGAAGAAGAGAGCCGTGATGAGGACTGGGGATTCGCTATGAGCATGTCGAAAAAACTGGCTCAAAAGGGCTGGCTAACAATGGCGTGGCCAAAGGAGTATGGTGGCCAGGGCGCTTCTTTCTTCGAGCAGCACGTTTATATTGATGAAGCGAGTTACTGGGGCATACCCGGAACTACAATGGGGGTGAGCGGTATCGGATGGGTCGGCCCGTCCCTTATGATTTTTGGCAGTGAGGAGCAGCGTAAGAAATATTTACCTTCCATTGCTGCCGGTGAACCGGATGGGGTATGGTGTACCGGTTACAGCGAACCCAATGCAGGCTCGGATGTCGCCAATATTCAAACCAATGCGATAAGGGAAGGGGATCACTATATATTGAACGGGCAAAAAATTTGGACAAGCTGTGCCCACAGGGCTCGATGGTGCTGGTTAGCTGCCAGGACTGATCCCAATGCGTCCAAAAAACAGCACGGCATCAGCCTTATAATCCTTGATATGAAAAGCCCGGGCATAACAATTAAACCGATAGTAAATTACGCGGGTATACATATTTTTAATGAGTTGTTTTTTGATAATGTGAAGGTGCCGGTAATGAATCTGGTGGGTACAGAAAACCGCGGGTGGTATCATTTAATGCAGTCGCTGGCCTTTGAAAGGCACAGTTTCGCGCCGCAGTTTTATGGTAAAGGCAGGAGAGCATTAGAGTTTATGGTCAAATTCTGCAATGAAATACGCTATAATGGTAAGCCGCTGGCAGTTAATGCGGTCACGCGGCATAAATTAGCTGAAAGGGCTATAGAACTTGAAACCTTAAAGATGTTTGGCTACGAGATAACCTGGAAAATGAGCAAAGGGTTGATACCGGTATACGAGGCAGCGCGCAACAAGGCCTATTGCGATTTTGTCATGCAGCGCCTGGCGATTACAGGCACGGAAATTATCGGGGCGTATTCACAGGTAGATATCAATTATAAATGGTCGAAATTAATGGCTAACTTCACTCGTTTGTATATGATGTTCCCCGGACTTGCACTTGCTGGCGGAACGGGTGAAGTGCAGAAAAATATTGTTGGACAATTTAAGCTCGGTTTGCCCAGGGCATATTAATAGAGGAGAGAACGAAAAATGGATTTTGATCTTAATGAGCAGCAGAATATGTTGAAGACCATGGCTCATGATTTTCTGATCAACGAGTGCCCGAAAACAAGGGTCAGGGAATTGGAAAAGGATGCGAAAGGCTACGATACCTCCATCTGGTCCAAGATGGTAGAACTGGGATGGCTGGGCCTGATATTTCCCGAGCAGTATAATGGCACAGGCGCGGACTTTCTCGATCTTGTTGTGCTCATGGAGGAAATGGGTAGAAACATCCTGCCGGGCCCCTTTTTCTCAACCGTTGCCCTTTGTGCATTGCCAATCCTCAAATTCGGGACTGAAACTCAAAGGAGAAAATATCTTGTACCGATAGCGGATGGTAAAAATATCTGGTCGCTGGCCTTAAGCGAGAAATCCGGAAAATTCGAGGTATCTGACATTAATACTGTGGCCAGCTTTGACGATAAGCATTACGTGATTAACGGTGAGAAATGGTTTGTTCCCTTTGCACACGTAGCTGATTATTTGATCGTCGCCTGCCGCACCGGGAGATTAAAGTCAGCCGATGAAGGTATAACGCTGTTGATAGTAAGAACTAAATCAAGGGGTGTTACCATAAATGTAATACCTTCAATTGCCGGTGATGGGCTATGCAGGGTGCGCTTCAAGAATGTTAAGGCTGGCCGCCTGGACGTCCTGGGAAAGGTTGGCAAAGGATGGAAGGTCATTAATTATTTGGCGCAACGGGCGACGGTACTGAAATGTGCGGAAGTATCAGGCGCCTGCCAGGCTGTCCTTGACATGACTCAGGCTTATGCCAAGGATAGGAAACAATTTGATAAACCGATCGGCGCTTTTATGGCAATTCAACACAAGTTGGTTGATATGCTTACGGATGTCGAAGGATTGCAGTATATGGTTTACTATTCGGCATGGTTGTTATCCACAGGAGCGAAGGCTGATATGTACGTATCAATGGCCAAGGCCAAGGCTAATGATGTTTATCAAAGGGTATGCATAGACGGCATTAAAATTCACGGGGCCATCGGGTTCACACTGGACCATGATATCGGTTGTTATTTCAGGAGGGTGAAAGCCGCCGAGTTCGTGCTGGGAGATACCGATATGCACCTGGATAAAGTAGCAGCAGGTATCGGGCTTTAATTGGATAGCCAATAAGAATTGAAATCAGGCTCACTAAATAGCAGCGGTATTTAATTAATCAAATATACACAAATGCTGTTGAGATTGAATGGCATATGGTGTAAAATCACAGGCTAATGGGTTGGTCAAGATTATAAATAATAATCAGATTTAAGGAGGAAAAATGGTAGGTATCAAGTCGTATGGAGCGCACATCCCCAGGTTCCGGTTGGATCGCAATATTATGCAGATGGCGTTATTATTTTTGGGCTTTGCGCCATTGAGGGGTGAAAAGGCGGTCGCTAACTGGGACGAGGATAGTATTACAATGGCGGTAGCGGCAGCCAAGGACTGTCTTAGGGGTGAAGACTCAGGCAAGGTAGATGGATGCTACTTCGCTACAACTTCTCAGACATATTCCTTGAGGCAAAATGCGGGTATCATAGCTGCTGCATTAGATCTTAACACTAATTGCAGGACAGCCGATTTCACAGATTCCACCAAATCCGGTACTGCAGCACTACTGGCGGCGGCGGATGCGGTTTCATCGGGTTCTTTGAATAATTGCCTGATATCGGCAGCTGATTGCCGCGTGAGCAAGGTTGGCAGCAATGGCGATTATACCTATGGTGATGGTGGAGCTGCCTTTTTGTTGGGGAAGGATGATGTGGTTGCTACTATCGATGGCTCGTACTGCACTACTCATGATTTTGTTGACCGGCGCCGTCTTGAGGGTGAGCGCCTCGAGCATATGTGGGAGGAACGCTTTATAAGGGACGCCGGATACATGAAGTTTATACCGGAGGCGGCAGCGGGGTTGGTTAAGAAATATAATTTAACTGCCAAGGATTTCAGTAAGGTCATCTACGCCTGTGCTTTTACAGGGGCGCATGCAGCCCTTGGTAAGACTCTGGGACTGGCGCCGGAACAGGTGCAGGAACCCATGCTCACAACGGTTGGCGATACGGGTGTAGCGCAGACTTTGATGATGCTGGTGGCCGCATTAGAAGATGCTAAACCCGGTGACAAGATTATGGTCATCAGCTTTGGACAGGGGTGCGACGCCATGTATCTTACCGTTACCGATAAAATAGCCATGATAAAGGATAAGAAAGCAATCAAGCGTAATCTCGCCAATAAAGTAGCCCTGGGCAGCTATGAAAAATACCTCGCGTTCCGCAAACTCATGCCTTGCGAAATCGGAATACGCGGCGAGGAAACGATATTTACATCATTTTCCATCATTTCGCGCGAGAGCCGGGAGATCTACGGCATGGTTGGAACCAAGTGCAAGAAGTGCGGTACGCCGAGCTGGCCGGTCCAGAGGATATGCCCGAACCCGGACTGCGGAGCCGTTGACCAGATGGAGGCTTACAAGTTCTCTGATAAGCTGGGTGATATCTTTACCTATACCAGCGACTTCCTGGCTCCAAGCATCGACCCGCCCGCATCGTACGGCTTTATCGATTTTAAGGGTGGCGGACGCGCCGGGTTGGATTTCACAGACTGTGATCCGAATACTATAAAGGTTGGTATGCCGGTCGAATTAGCTTTCAGGATTAAGGCCGCAGATGAAAAACGCGCTGCTATTAACTACGGCTGGAAAGCCATGCCCATAGTTGCCTGATCGTAATTAAGGATAACGCAAGGAGGAAATTAAAATGGCAGAAGGTATTAAAGATAAAGTAGCTATAATCGGGATGGGCTGCACCAAGTTCGGGGAACGGTTTGATGCGAGTCCGCAAGACCTCATGGTGGAAGCTTTCGTCGAGTGCCTGGCGGATTCCGGGTTGGAGAAAAAAGATATCCAGGCAGCATGGTGGGGCGTCCACATGCCCGATATCAGTGTCGGCCGTGGCGCTACAATCCTCGGGACCACATTAAAGTTGCCTTTTATCCCCATAACCAGGGTGGAGAATTTCTGTGCCACCGGTTCTGAAGCCCTGCGTGGCGCAGTGTACGGGGTTGCTTCAGGAGCATATGATATCTGCCTGGCATTGGGCATGGAGAAATTGAAGGATACCGGTTATGGCGGGTTGCCCCTGGCGGGCGGCATGGGATATAAAATGCCGTTGAATTCTTTCAATTTAACCGCTCCCGGCGGATTCGCCATGATGGCCACCAAGTATTTCTCAAAATACAACCTTAACCCCCAGGATGGAAAAATGATGCTGGCTAAGATTTCAGCCAAGAGTCACAGGAATGGCGCACTGAATCCTAAAGCCCACCTTCGCAAAGAGGTTACCGTTGAACAGGTAATGAATGCTCCGGTAATAGCCTGGCCGCTCGGGCTTTTTGACTGTTGTGGGGTCAGTGACGGGTCAGCCGCAGCCATAGTCTGCGGGGCGGATATGGTCAAAAAATTCAGGCCGGACCCCGTGTTTGTCAAGTCTATTCAGATTTCAGTATCCTCGGGTGAAGAGATGCTTTATACCAAGTGGGATGGCGCTCATGTAGAGCCCTCATACCGCGCCGGTATTATGGCTTATAAAGAGGCCGGTATCAAGAACCCCCGTGAGGAAGTCAGCATGGCTGAAGTACATGACTGCTTCTCCATTACTGAAGCTGTTACCATGGAAGACCTGCAGTTCAGCGCCCGAGGCAAGGTAAAGGACGATATAGATGCAGGGCGGTTCAATTATGACGGTGCTCAGCCTATACAAATCGACGGCGGCTTGAAATGCTTTGGACATCCGATCGGCGCCAGCGGCCTGCGCATGATGTATGAAATGTATAAACAGCTGCAGGGCAAAGCTGATAAAAGGCAACTCAAGGACCCGAAGGTTGGACTTACGCATAATATGGGTGGCTTCCCCTCTATGTGCGTTGTAAGCGTATGCATCGTGGGCAAGTAAGATATCAGGACGGAAATAAATGGCTGCGTTTGTTGTGACAGATAGTTTAAAGCAATTGATCGGTCAAAAAGAAAAACCGGTTGTAATGAAAATCGAGGAAGGGGCAATTCAGCGTTACGCCCGCGCAGTGGGAGATTCCAACCCGCTGTTCAATGACGTTGAATATGCCGCGCAGAGCAAGTGGGGCCGCGTAATGGCCCCGCCGGGATTCACCGGTTGGCCAATAGCAAGCGGATTCGATATGTTCAAGCTTTTCGAGAGGCTTGCTAAAGCCGGAGCCCCGATGGGACTGCTCGACGGTGGAGTTGAGTATGATTTCCTTGCGCCCATAGGCGATGGAGACATACTGGTAATGGAGATAAAGATTGCGGGAATTGAAGGACGTGAAACCAAGATGGGGCCTACCATGGTCACGACCATTGAGAGCACGTTCACAAATCAAAGGGGAGCAGTTGCGCTGATTACGCGTAATACCTTCCTTAATTTCTAACCGGGCAACTTATTATTTTGCGGGAGGAACAATGGCTAAACAGCTTTATTACGAAGATGTCGAAGTTGGCAGTGAGATCACGCCACTAAAAAAAATAGCCACTACCAGGATGCTGGTGCAATATGCAGGCGCGTCAGGTGATTTCAACCCGTTGCACTATGAAGAGGATTTCGCTAAAAGCCTGGGCGTGGGCAAACCGATCGTCCACGGCCTGCTGAAGAGGGCGTGGCTGGTTAACCTGATGACGGACTGGATAGGTGAAAAAGGCGGGTTAAAGAAATTATCATGCCGCTATCGTGGTATGGATTACCCGCGCAAGATGAAAACCTTTGATGACCCGCATGATGGCGAGACCTGGTTGTGCAAGGGCAAGGTCACTAAGAAATATGTGGAGAGTGAAGAATCGCTCGTGGAGTGCGAGATCTGGGTGGAGAATGGGAAGGGAGAGAAAACTACCACCGGCAGTGCGCTCACGGCTTTACCATCCAGGGCCAAATAATCATTAATAAAAAATAGTGTTGTAACCCGGTATCGCTGGTTGAGTATGAGACGTACATGCCAACCAGCGATATTTTGTTGACGGCTTACCTGACAACCTGAAATGGAGGAAACCTGAAATGGCAGTGTTCGTATTGACAGACGGATTAAAAAAACTTATTGGGACCGCTGAGCCGCCTTTGCTTTATAAGATTGAAGAAGGCGCTATCCAACGATTCGCCCGGGCTGTCGGTGACACCAACCCCACGCATAACGATGTGGAATTCGCAGCGCAGAGCGAATTTGGCAGGCTTAAAGCGCCGCCCTCCTTTATTGGTTGGCCTGTTACCAGCGGTTTTGATATGTTTCAATTTGTAGAGAAACTCATTGCCGCCGGCGCGCCGCGGGGGAACCTGGACGGGAGCGTTGAATATGAGTTCAAGGCGCCCATCGGCGCCGGTGATATGCTGGTCGCCGTTATCAAGATTGCCAATATCGAGGGCAAGGAAACCAGGATGGGGCCCACCATGGTTACTACCGTGGAAACGACCTATACTAATCAGCGTGGACAGGTGGCGCTGATCGCCAGAAACCAGTTCCTGAGTTTTTGAGAAATACGTAGTTCTGCGTACGCACATTTAGTGTAATTTAGGTCTATAATATGGTCATGGTGGGTAATTAGTATGATAAATACAGTATTAGCATTCATGACATCAATGGTCGTTAGTTACCTGATAGGTTCCATCCCCTCGGCCTACCTGGTTGGGCGGGCCTTCAAAGGGATTGATATCAGGAAAGTCGGCAGTCACAATATGGGGGCTATGAATACCTTTTATACCATAGGTTTCTGGCCGGGTATGCTGGTATTAGCGTCAGATGTATGTAAAGGTATCCTGGCCGTACTGCTATCATATCTGATAGCAACATATTTATTTGTGGTTGCAGGCAACATGGTAGTTCCTGTTGAAATGGCTGCGGGAATAGCAGTTATCGCCGGACATAATTTCCCGGTGTTCCTCAATTTCAAAGGCGGAAAAGGCGGCGCCACTGCTATCGGTGTTCTGGCCTTTCTGCTTGCGTGGATAAACTGGGTGGATATGGGGTCCATTAAACTGCCCATTCCTCTGGGCGATTTGATATTCCTTGGATCATTCCTTATTCTGACATTGGTTACCCGCTGGCCAACTGCGGCATATGCCATATCTTTTATCGCATTTTGGCTTATTGCCTGGTTTGTATACAAAGATACAGGTTTGTTTATATACGCCATTTTTCTTACTGCTGTGCCCGTCTTGATGTATATACCAAGGATAAAGGAAATTTGGGCCAAATCAGGCCATAACTTTATAAGAGGTCTTTTTAGACGCGACCTGAAAGATAGGTTGTAATTGCCGGCCCTCTTACTACTGTGAGAACGGGTGTCCTTGACGCTGGAAGTCAGGCAGGTAGAATTCGGATGAATCTATTTCCTGCAACCAGCCATTGTCTAAATGCAGTGACTGCAGTATTTCCACGACCCGGGCGTATTCTGCAGACGTGATTTTCCTGGAAAGCATTGGTTCCTGCCAGGCGAGAAAGCAGGGATAATACTGGGCCATAACGCTGACCGTTACATCCTTTGAGATATCCCTTGCCAACCAGCGCAGGGAGTCAGCGCTGCCTGCAATATCGTTTGGCAGGATTAAATGACGCACAATCAGTCCACTTTGTGCGATACCGGATTCGTCGCTGACAAGATTGCCGGCCTGCCGGTACATTTCCTTTATCGCAGGCCTGCTTGATTCCACGTAATTGCTGCAATGAGAAAATTCATCCGCATACCGGTTATCAGCGTACTTAAGGTCAGGCAGGTAAATATCTATGACCCCGTCCAGCATTTTCAGGGTATCCAGGGAATCATAACCATTGGTATTATATATTAAAGGTATATGCAGTCCTCCGGGAATGGCGTGGCACAGGGCTTCCACTATTTGCGGCACATAATGCGAGGGTGATACGAGGTTAATGTTGTGGCAGCGTAAATCATTCTGTAAATGAAGCATTATTGCTGCCAGTTCTTTGCTGCTTAAAGTCTGTGACCGGTTATCAGTACCCTGGCTTATCTGGTGATTCTGGCAGTATTTGCACCGCAGGTTGCAGTTATGGAAAAATATTGTCCCGGAACCTCTTGTTCCCGATAGGGCAGGTTCTTCTCCGTGATGATCACAGTAGCTTGAGACCGAGATAAGTTGTCCTGACCCGCAAAATCCCCGCATATTCTCAAACCTGTTTACGTGGCATGCGCGCGGACAGATATCACAGTCATATAGCTGCTCCTGGAGTGCGACAGCTCTTGCTGCTAATTCTCCGGATTTATATAACGTGATATATGTGCGCTCTGTCATGCCTGACCCCAATTTTACCTGGAAGTATAGGGGTGAATCGAGGCTATCGTCAAAATACTATATATGTATAGCATTGTGGGTATTGATTCAATACGGGATGTTATGTATGATAATGCACAATTTACAACGGTGATATCATATATTAACGCGATTTAAAGGGGGGTAGTCATATGGCGAAATACATAATTGCTCATGATGTGGGGACCACTAACAACAAGGCGGTTCTAGTGGGTGTGGGGGGGGAAGTCCACGGCAAGGTACTTCATCCATACGATATTAAATATCCCAGGCCAGGGTGGGCGGAGCAAGACCCTGAAGATTGGTGGAGCGCCGTCACCAGTACCACAAAGCAACTTCTGTCAGAAACCGGAGTGTCGCCTGCGGACATTTTATGCCTCACGTTTTCCACCCAGATGCTTGGCATTGTGCCGATGGATGAAAAAGGGGTGGCTTTAAGGCAGGGAATAATATGGATGGATAACCGCGCGGCTGAAGAGGCCAAATTTATGATGAACAAGTTTCTGGGCCCTTCGGTGTTTGCTGCCATAGCGGGAGCAGAGATTAACGGGAAGGATGCGATGCCCAAACTGCTCTGGCTCAAAAAAAACGAGCCGGAAACCTATGGAAAAATGAAATTCTTTCTGGATCTAAACGGTTTCCTGAAATACCGTTGCACCGGAAGTATGTCCATGGACTGGAACAATGCCTCGGGTTTCGGCCTGGACTTAAAGAAAAAGGAATGGCTGAAAGCTGTTTTCGCGTACGTCGGATTTGACACATCGAAATTGCCGCCGCTAACACGCTCTATTGACAAAATTGGTAGCCTGACGAAAGAGGCTGCGGAACAGTTTGGACTGCTTGAGGGCACGCCTGTGATGGGTGGAGCCGGAGATACGGCCTCTGCCGCCGTTGGTTCAGGTGCGGTGGGAGAGGGAGATGGCCACATAAGTATGGGGACGTCGGCCTGGGTTGGGGTTGTTACGCGGAAGACCCCGACCGGAAAAAATGGTATCGCCGCCATTCAGTCGGCTGATCCGGACAAAGCCCTGCTCCTGGCACAGATGGAAACGGCCGGCGGTTGCCTTAAATGGTTGGGCGAACAGGTATGCAGGACCGAGAACGCCGATGCCACTATTGCCAATATATATGGTTATATGGACGGCAAGGTAATGGAAGTGCCTGCGGGCTCTGACTACCTTATATTTATGCCATGGATGTACGGAGAGAGATCGCCGGTAGCGGATAGCTATATACGGTCCGGGTTCTTGAATCTCACACCTGAGCATACACGCGAACACCTGCTGCGCGCCGTATATGAGGGTGTGGCCTATAATATCCGCTGGATAATCGAAAGGGTGGAAAAGGAATATAAATTTCCTTTACCCTCGCTCAGGGTAATTGGAGGCGGAGCTCTGGGCCATCCCTGGATGCAAATTATCGCCGATGTTACGGGCAAGATAATAGAACCGGTGCGTAATGCCCAGGAGGCAGGGGCGGTGGGAGTGGCAATGGCAGCAGCAGTGGGGCTTGGTATATACAAGGATTTTGAGTCGTTGAAAAAAGTGGTTGGCGTCGCATATACTTTTAAACCTCAGGCCAAGAACCGCGAGGTTTATGATTTCCTTTACCGTTCCTATAAGGAGTTGTATCCTGATTTGAAGGGATTTTACGAGAGGATAAATAAAGCGAGGTGTAGTCAGATATAGCGATATCCTGATTCGGCCAGGTTGCCAACCATTCGTTACATCCCTGATTACGTGATGCGTCTTAGGCTGGTGTACTTATGGCAGGGTAAATATATATCCCGGAGGGCTCCATTTCCGAATAGCTTTCAGGAGTCAGTTCGACCAGGGTAACATGTGCCAGGCAAGAAATCAGCAATTCACGCACCGTATAGCGCTCCAGAATCGAATGATAGATTTGTCCTTCCAGAAGAAGAGATACAAACCCGTGGACAGTGCTCCAAACACTTATGGCTTCCACATCTGCTGGCCCGGGGCGTAGCACACCTGCTGCCTGGCACGTCTCGACTATCCCGACGACCGTCCCAAAGCCTTTGTGAGACATCTCAACGAACGCGGGATAGTCTTTCTCCCTCTCCAGTACGCTGGATAAGGTCACCTTGAAATGTGCCGGGTCACTGAGTGCGAATTGAACGTACGCCCAGGCGCCTTCCACCAATTGCCTGAGAGGTTTGCCCTGATAACGCTGAATTACGCCATCCAACAGCTCATATATTGTCCGGAAGCCTTCTATCGAGATGGCGGCTATAAGCGACTGCTTGTCGGCAAAGTGTGAGTAGGGTGCCGTGTGACTGACGCCTGCTTTTTGTGCCACTTTACGCAGGCTAAGGCCATGAACGCCCTCTTTGGAGAGGATTTCAATCCCTGCCTTAATTAGTGCGTTCTTTAGGTCACCGTGATGATATTTTTTGACAGGCATGAGATAATATTACTGTCTAATCTTGACAGCGTCAAGATTGCGATTTATAATCCTGACATTGTAAAGTTGAAACTTGGAAGTGAAGTATGGGGCAATTTGGCCCTGATAGATGGCCAATCGTTGAGACTGCGCAAAACCTTGTTGCCAGAGGTAATCTCGTGGTAATAGCGGGAACTTTACAGTACGGATTTCGAGAAAATGAAGCTTTTGCCATTTCTATGTCCGGTTGCCAGGGTTACGTTGATCGCTTATATGTTGAAGTGTAGGTGGGTCTGTAGCGATGTTGCGCAAGGCCAAACAAATTAACGTGTGATTAAGCTCAAGTATAAAATAGGAGGAACATAAATGACGAATGATGAGATGTTAAGCCAACCTGTAGCATTGCCAGATGGGATTGACTACGATGATTACATCATCGGTACCTACATTGTCACGTATCCGGCCATGTTTCCCATGCCCAAGCTGGCGCCGATGCTGGCCATTGAGCAAAGCACAGGGACCTGGGTGCCAGTTCCTGGTGAGACCCCGGAAGTGCGCAGGCGCCATGTGGCGAAGGTAATTGGCTGTTATGAGATGCCTGATTACGAGTATAGTATTCCTTCCGACGTTAAGGACAGAAATTGGTTCGTGCAAATGGCCTTTCCCTTGGTGAATGTTGGATCGCAAATACCTATGATGCTAACCACCGTTGTGGGCAATATATCCATGGCAGGCCCGATAAAACTGGTTGACATAAGATTTCCTAAGAAATACGTCGCCGGGTTCCAGGGTCCCAAGTTCGGAATTGATGGGATCAGGAAACTCCTGGGAGTTAAGAAGAGGCCGTTATTGAACAACATGGTTAAACCATGTACAGGATATCCACTTGAGGTGGGGGCCGAGTTGTTCAAGCTTGCCGCGTTGGGTGGTTGCGACATAGTTAAGGATGACGAACTGATCGCGGATGCTTCCTTTAACTCGATCAAAGGCCGTGTTAAGCGATACATGGAAATTGAAAAGCAGGTCTTTGAGGAGACAGGAGAGCGTACACTCTACACGGTCAATGTCACCGATTCGGTGCCGAAAATATTCGAAAATGCCAGGCGTGCGGTAGAATTGGGTGCCAACGCTATCATGGTCAATTATATTGCAGTTGGGATTCCGGTCTTGCAGGCGCTTGCAGAGGACCCGAAAATAGGCGTCCCCATTCTGGGACATATGGATGTGGCAGGGGCGCTGTATATGTCGCCTCAACACGGTATGAGCTCTCACCTGGTACTTGGTAAACTGGCAAGACTGGCCGGCGCCGACATAGTCGTTATTCCCGCTCCTTACGGGAAGGCCTCGGTCATTGTCGAGAAGTTCGATTCTATGGCCAGAAATCTAACGTATCCTTTATATCAGCTTAAACCGACGTGGCCAATGGCATCCGGTGGTATTACCCCGACACATGTACCCAAAGTGATGCAGGAGCTGGGGAATGATATCGTAATTGGCTCGGGTGGGGGAATTCATGCTCACCCACTGGGTCCTGTAGCAGGAGGGAAGGCCTTCAGACAGGCGATAGACGCCACGCTCAAGGGTATTTCTCTTGAGGAATACTCCAAGACACATAAAGAACTTGCAGCTTCGGTCAAACAATGGGCCGATCCATTCAAGACGTTCAAGAAAGAAGCATAATTTATATGCTGGATGAACAATCGGCAGGATGCTGTTAACCTGGTCCTGATAGAAATTGCCGCGCCGGATGAAGATGGTCCGGTGCGGCAATGCGGGATCAGACGAGGGATATAAACGAAAGGTGAAAGCTGGTACAATTGATATTTATTAGTGGAGGTTTATATGAGTGATACGCAGAAATATGCAATTTCTCAGTATCCCGACGTTGACCTAGTTTACCGGCGGCTGGACGCTCTTGTCAGCCAGCCGATGCGACGGGTGCGATCGGAAAAGATGAAGGAATATCTTGCTTATTTCGATACAAAATGTACGCAGTCCCGGGCGTTGACCGACGAAGCCAAGAAGTATATCCCGGGCGGCGTCCAGCATAACCTGGCCTTCAACTACCCGTTCCCGATTGCCATCGGGAAAGCCGAAGGAGCTTACCTCTGGGACGTGGATAATAATAGATACATTGATTTTTTACAGGCCGGCGCGCCGATCATGCTGGGCAACAATTATGCACCGGTACGTGAAAAGGTCGTGGAAATGCTGAATTCCTGCGGACCTGTCACCGGCCTATTCCATGAATACGAACTTAAACTGGCGCAACTGATTAACCGTTTCATGCCGGCTGTTGAGATGTTCCGCATGCTGGGCTCCGGGACCGAGAGCGTGATGGCGGCCATCCGGGGCGCGCGAGTATTTACCAAAAAGAAGAAGATCATCAAGGTTGGTGGCGCCTACCACGGCTGGAGCGATTCAATGGTTTATGGGATGCATATCCCCGGCACAGGACGAATGGAAGCCGTCGGCATCCCGAATGGTGCGACCTCCAATACACAGGAGTTCTACCCGAATG
Source organism: uncultured Dehalococcoidia bacterium (assembly GCA_903844685.1). Lineage (GTDB taxonomy): Bacteria > Chloroflexota > Dehalococcoidia > GIF9 > UBA5629 > CAIMUM01. The sequence continues at coordinate 59,049 of CAIMUM010000194.1, read as the reverse complement.
ACCTGGAGGCGCTGAAACGCAGACTGGTAGCCAACCGCCGTATCGGCGGAACGGCAGCCGTCATCGTGGAGCCGGTCGGGCCTGAAAGCGGCACTCGCCCGGTACCTTTTGATTTTAATAGTAAGGTCCGCAAACTATGCGATGAGTTTGGCGCACTGCTCATCTTCGATGAAGTCGTGACAGGTTTCAGGCTGGGAATGGGTGGGGCACAGGGCTATTTCGGCGTAAAACCCGACCTGACGATTTTTGGCAAGTGTATCACCGGAGGCTACCCAATGGCAGGTGGTGTGGGTGGCCGGGCCGAGATAATCCAATGTTTTGCTGCCGGCGTCGAGGGAACGGGCGAACGCGCCTACGTAGGCGGGACGCTTTCGGCCAACCCACTCTCCTGCGTTGCCGGTTACTACGCGTTGCTTGAAATGGAGCGCACCAACGCCCCTGTAATTGCAGGAAAGGCAGGCGACAGACTTACAAAAGGCTTGCAAAATACAATTGAACGCCTTAAGCTGCCGTTTGTGGTTTATAACCAGGGCTCAATCGTTCATCTGGAAACTTCCGGAGTAACATTTCTGGATTTCAATAATATCGAGCGGCTATTGAATGAGGTCAAACCACGTAAGCACATGATGGAAGAAATGGGTGCGGCCTTTATGGCAAATGGTCTGATTACACTGGCAGGCTCGCGCATGTATACCAGCATGGCTGATACGGATGCTGTGATTGATGATGCTCTGAAAAGGTTTGACAACGTGCTTTCCAGCGTGGAAGGAGTATAGGTGCCTTAACGGGTTTCCTAAAAATATGTTAAGTTAACGTGGCTAAACTATATAAATGTTAAAATCGATGCATGATGATATGCTGTAGAAATTTGGAGATATAAAGGAGACCACATTGGATTTAACCGGGAAGAAATCGGGTGATGTTAATATTCTGGGTTTGACTGGTAGGCTTGATGCGTACAGTGCCGCTGAAGTTGAGAAAAAACTTGATGCTGTCATCGAGAGCGGCTGTGTAAAAATAGTGTTGAACCTGGAGGGGCTCGAGTATATCAGCAGCTCCGGCCTGCGGGTCTTTCTATCACAATTGAAAAAGGTGCGCAAGCAGCAAGGCGATATTAAGCTCGCCTGCATGAAGCCCAATATCAGAGAAGTATTCGATATTGCCGGGTTCACACAGCTATTCAACATCTTCGAAAACGAGGATGCGGCTAACAATAGCTTCACCGGCTGATTATGCAAACATACCGTGCACAGTATAGGCGCAAGCTTACCTCGCCTGAAAAGGCCGTAAGCGGGATTAAAAACGGCAGCACATTAGTACACGGCCTGGCTGCTGCTGAGCCGCCCGCGCTGCTGAAGGCGATTGCGGACCGTGTCCGGGCTGGCGCACTCAAGAATCTGAACGTTCATTCTCTGCTGCCCATGGAGAATGTTTCCAAAACATTGCTTTCCCCGGATTTGGCCGATTGCGTGCAGGCTTTTTCATGGTTTGTCAGCAAGGCATCGCGCTCGGCCGTCAGGGTGGGGCTTAACTATTACGTGCCCAATCATTTTCACCAGGTACCCAGGCTGATGCGAGAGAACCTGGATATTGATGTAACCGTTACTATGGTTTCGCCTATGGACAGGGCGGGTTTTTTCAGCTTCGGCACGTCCAACGATTATACGTCCACTGTAGCCAGGTGCTGTAAACGGCTTATCGTGGAGGTCAATAAAAACATGCCCCGCGTATTTGGGGATGCACTCCTGCATATCTCTGAGGTACATGCAGTTGTTGAGAGCACAACACCGCTGATCGAGTTCAAGTGGCCGGGTGCCAGGGTGGAGGACGACGCCATCGGTAAACTGGTGGCTGATCTCGTTCCCGACGGTGCGACGCTGCAATTAGGCTTTGGTGGCCTGCCCAATGTTATTGCCATGAAGCTGATGAATCACAGGGATTTGGGTATACATACCGAGGTATTCGGTCCGGCCATGGTAGAACTGATCAAGAAAGGTGTAGTGACCGGCCGCAGGAAGAACCTGCATCCCATGAAAAATGTTTTTACCGTGGCCGAGGGCACAGAGGAGATGTACCGCTTCATGCACGATAACCCCAGTATGGAGAGCTACCCCGTTTCCTACACCAATAACCCGGATATTATTGCGCGTAATGATAATATGGTTTCCATCAATTCCATCATTCAGGTTGACCTGTTGGGTCAATGCAATGCCGAGTTTCTGTCAGGGTCTGAATACAGTGGAACCGGCGGTCAACTCGACTACGTACGCGGAGCTTATAATTCCCGTGGCGGGAAGTCGATATTGGCCTTCTATTCAACGGCCAGGAAAGGGCAGGTCTCCAGGGTAGTGCCGAGGCTGGATAGCGGTGCTGTTATAACTACGCCCAGGATGGATGTGCACTACCTGGTGACCGAGCATGGCGCGATCAATTTAAAGGGCAAATCGACCCGTGAAAGAGCATTAGACATAATATCATTGGCCGATCCCCGTTTTCGCGATTCCCTGCTCAGGGAAGCGGAAGATATGTACCTGCTCTGACCTTAAGCCATTCTCACGGCAATCCCGTAGCAACCAGTAATCAGCTTTGTTTAGATTTTATTGCCTTGAGTTTGCTCTGATTTCATATCTCTGAGCAGGAAAGCGAATACCGCTATCGCGAAAGTATTGGCAAGTATCATCGGAGCCGCTATTATGCTAACCAGTTTTAATGCATTGTCGAATGGTTGGGCAATTAATAACAGCAGCAGCATATCGGCGATTTCCATTAAAAAGGCGAATAAAGTTGGTTTCCAGACGCCGATTTTCCCCTTCCAGAAAATAAACAACACCCCTGCGATCAACCCGCTCAAAATGCTTCCGATGGCGCAGGGCAGAGCTGTGAACCCGCCCATCAGATAGCGGTGAATACCGCCGATCAGCCCGGCGCCCAGGCCGACCAGGGGGCCGCCCAGCAGGCCTCCCATAACGGGTCCGACATTGCGGATATTAGCAATTGCTCCTGAAGTTTGTATCCCGCTATACGTGCCATATAGTGCGAAGCAACCGAACAATACTGAGAGGATCAGTTGGTCGAGGGTATTTAATTTTTGCTCAACCATACGCTTAAAGAACTTCAGATGGAACAGCAGCAGGAATACTACCAGCACAAGGCAAGCGCGTTCGATTAGAGCCCAAAGTATGCCGAAAACTGAGAGATCCATTGCTACCTCCTTTAGATACACGATTATATCAAATCCATAAGGAGAGGTTAATAATCTGGTCAATAAACAGCGTCATTTGGCCCCGGGAGTTTTCAATTATGAAATGGCCTGAAGTGCCAGCATTGCAGGTGGTTAGATTTACAATATGGAATCTCTTAATCAAAATTGAAATAATTCAGCCTCATTCCTGTAGTCGTATTTTTGATTACCGCGGCAAATGCCAGTACCGTACAACTCTTAATCAAGTAATAGAAACCGGATTTATTAAAGTAAATTGTGTAAGTAGGCAATTCAACTAAGCATTTCGGGGTACGCCTTTAACTTACTGATTTCCGAAAATAATAAACTTACTAATCGATGTACATCGTTCAGGGATGTGGTTTACTTTAATAAAGATGAATTGAGCCGGTGCCAGTGAATATCCGGCTTGAACAGATGCCAATAAGCAGAGGTACACGATTCAATGACCGCATGGTGATATGAGCGGTCTTCATGGGAGAAGGGTTTCCGGAGATTGTTGCTGCCAGGTTTATTAAAGGTCGAAACACTGGAATTAAATTAAAAGGAGTAAACCAGTGAAAGCATCACATGCAATGGTATTCTACGCGATATTTTTCACGATTGCGGCGGTAGTGGTAGCAGGATTTACATACAAGCATACCACGTCAGATGTCTCACCGCTGTGGCTAACTCCCCAGGAAGCCAAACAACTGCTCGACAAGACCACTGACGTGGTCATTATAGATCTGTCGTCCCGTTTTTACGAAAAGGGCCACTTGCCCGGCGCAGTCAATTATCCGAAGGATGAGATTCCAGCGGCAATATCAGGTTGGGACAAGGATGCGACATATTTAGTCTACAGCCACTGGACGGGAGCACCCCTGAACAGCGCCCAACTGCTTAAAGATGCAGGTTTTAAGAATGTGTATGCCCTCAAGGGCAATTTCGACGCCTGGTTGGACTCGGGTTACCCGGTAGAAAAATAAGATGTACTATTTACCTCCCTGCACAGAATATGGCGCGGCGAAGCCGGCGCGCGGTATCGATGGCTTCGGCAGTGATGCCGCTTCCGCCGCTTCGACATGCCTGCTGACCAGTCTGTCTGAATACGGTTGGGCTGATTCCTCCGTGGTGGTGGGGGCTTCCTGCTTGTGCCCGGCCAAGATGAGCAGAGCGGTGAAGAAAAAGCCCACTGCTGAACCGACGAATGGCATGATGAACTTCAGTAAGTGGATATTGAGCGCGGCGTCAGCCTGCACCCCTATCCAGAAGCATACGCCCATGCATACCGGCATGATAACGAAAAGTACAATGAGGAACTTGTACACGAATTCCAGGACGCCGATTTTTACGGAAGCTAATTTCTTTATCATAATGACAACACCCATACCACTATTGAAAAGGCAGCAATGAAGGCAGAAATTATGAAAGCGCCAATCAGAGAAGATACCAGTCCCACCATATATTCATTACCGTCCATGAAGAACCTCCTATTATTTATTTCCACGGTCCCCGGGTCGCCCCCGCCAGGTCGCAGGCCCGGAACCGTTGGATCACACCTTTATAAGCTCGCCGGGTTTCTTCCCCGTGTAACACGGGCATTCACTTTAGTAAAGACACATCCGGGTAAAGCGGCATGGTGTCTTGTTAAAGATTGTTTCAGGTTCATATTTCCTAACCGCCTTGCGGCTGGGCCGGTGTTCGATCCCGTAAATATTTCAAGCAAATATCGGGATAATGCATGGCTAATCCCTGAAGGAAACGCCGGCCTGGCTTTTTATCGCCAATCAGCACCAGGCACAGCATCGAAGGGGAAATGCCCAGCTTGGATGCCAGCCTGGCGTTGGTCAGTTTTTCCTGCTGCATTATCCTGTAAAGCTCAGCCTGTAGTATCATGTTTACTATATTAAACAAATAATTTACTAAAATCAATAGGTTTTAGAGCCCTTTTCAATAATTGCAGAAAACATTTACTATGGTAAATTAATAGCTTAGTGGAGGATGGTAAAGATATGTTAGGTGACTATGTAAAAGAAACTCGCTCCAAGAGGGGCTTATCGCAAGCTGAGTTAGCCAAATTGGCTGATCTCTCGCCGTCGTTTATTTGCCGCATCGAGAAAGGCGATTATAAATCCGTAACCTTAGCATCGCTTAGCAAGTTATCCAGGGCGTTAAAAGTTTCTGTCCATGAAATGAGCAATCTTGTTTTGGAAAAAGGGCCGAAAGATGATTTGCTAAAGAAAACGCCTTATGAAATAATTAATGAGTTATCATTATCGTTGCCGGCAATTGTGCCGGTATATGCCGATATTGATAGCAAGCAAATAATTGAATATGCCTTTGTACCAAGGGAATTGGCTGTTGATGGAGGTAGAGAGATGAAACTAATAGGCATAAAATCCAGCGATCTGGAGTACGGTAACATCGTGCATAAGGGCGATATCATTATCTGCGGAAAAGATATGCAACCGTCCCCCGGGGATCTTTGTCTGAAAATGGAAGGCGAACAAATGATCATAGCCCCGTACAATAAAAAAGAGGATATCTTCGCCCTCATCATCCAGGTAGTCAGGGTTGTTAAGCATCTGAATTAGCATTACTACAGGCAGATAGTGCCTTAACCTGATACATCGCTCTACCCAATTCCAATTCAGTACCACATAAGCATTTTTGCTGACCTGTTACCGGCCGTCTGTGCGTAAATGCGCAAATGCATTTAAGCGTTCAGGCCGATGGCGCACAATTAGCCGGATGTTATATTTAGGGCATAAAAGTAAACGCCGGACTAATTCAGTACAGGAGGCAAAGACAATGGCAGAAACAATAGTAAAAACGAGAACAATTGATGGAGTTGAGGATACCGCGAAAGTCAACTTCTGGTATGGCAAAGAATCTTGTTGGGACAAGTGCCATTGCCCGCCAATGATAAAGGCTGAGTGCCCTGCTGCCAGGTACCAGTTCTTGCCCTGCTGGGAGATTGAGGGGACTTATTGCAAGCTCGATAACCGCGGATCCACCGGCAGGGATACCAGCGTCTGCCAGGTTTGCCAGGTATATAGAAAATATGGCAACGGTGAGCCGATTAAATTGAAGTTGTTCGGGCGCGGCCTGGATGCCGGCCTGAAAGAACTCGGCAAAGTAGTTTTATAGCATATTTCTTCCTGAAAATATAAAGAGCTAACTTGATCTTACACTGCCCACTTCGGAGACACATAAACTGGTTCTCAGGTCAAATAGCAGTTTATATGGAAAAAACGAAGCTCGAAGAGATATCGATTACAAATATAGAGAACGGATTGCCTTTCTTATTATCTAAGTCCGGGATTTTCATTTAGTTTTAACCAATAGTATATGAAATTTGCATCGGTGAGTCCCAGCACCACAAGTTCTCGCCCATGGATAATTTGAAGAGCTGATGTTGATCGGAAGATACTCCAGATAAAAGCATTGGTTTGATATAGCCAAGGCGTCAATAGGTCTATTCGACAGATCGCGTCTCACTATTATTGATAGAGTGTGGTACCAGATTAGCGCTGTGGTTCACCGAATAACCATAAAATAGCAACAATGAACCGTTGCCCTCGAAGTTAGCTTGTTATATTTTTCAGAAGTGGTGGTTCTTGAGAGGTAGATAAAATGGATAGAAACATGAAGGCAGCTCCAGTGGCAATGACTCTAACTCAACAGGTGGGACAACTATCGTGGGCAGGTCACAGTCTTATTTGTTAATTGTATAAAGATTCCGGCAACAATTAAAGCTAGACAAAATTTTTTAAAATGAAGCTGGTATGCGAGTAGTCAGCTTGCCTAATTGTGGTCCGCCATGGGAAAAAAGGCGGTACGGGAGGACCGGCTCAGCGTTTTCACCAGCAGATATGCTGATGATAGGCGACCGACCTCCGGGTGTCCGGGCTGTGTGGTGTTGCGTTTGGGTCTGGGAGAGGGCGGGCGCCTGTGGTAGTTCCTGTTTATCAATTTGTTTGGTTTCAGAAGTATTCCGGAGCATATCCGTTCCGACAATGGGCCGGAGTTTACGGCGCGGGTGGTGAGGAAATGGCTGACTGCATTGGGAGTCAAGACGTTATTTATTGAGCCGGCGAGTCCCTGGGAGAACGGGTACATCGAATCCTTCAATGGGAAGATGCGAGATGAATTACTGGACCGGGAATATTCACTACTATGACAGAGGCGAAGGTATTGGTTAACCAGTGGCGGAGGGAATATGATCAGATCCGACCACACAGCGCCTGGAATTACCAGCCACCGGCCTCGGAGACCATTTTAACCGGGACAACGAAGAAATCAGCGGTAGCGTTATTGGTGGCAGGCCAAATAGGCCTGCCACACCCTGACTCCGGAAGATATTCTGCCACCTTGTTTAATATACAAGGTCAGGTTCAATTAATTATTGAATTAACGTTGATAATGCTGTAATATTCCTCTTTGAATTCAGTGCACCCAGTATATAGTGTGGAATTTTATGCGATACAGCCGTTATTTGAACAATCCCATCATTCAGACCAATTTATCAGTAATATAACAGGGAGGAGGTTCCAGATGGATTTCAAATTCACAGCGGAGGAAGAAGCATTCCGGCAGGAAGTCAAGGATTGGTTGAAGGCAAATATACCTCCCCGCTGGTTTGAGCTTACCACGGGCTACTGGCAGGAAACTGACGAATCCTGGAAGATTGCCAGGGCATTCCAAAAAAAACTTGGCGTTAAGGGATGGCTTGCTCCCGCTTATCCCAGAGAATATGGTGGGGCCGACCTGGGACATATCAAAAGGCTGATACTCGCTGAAGAACTCACCTATCACAATGCACCAGTAGGCGTTGAGACCGAGATAACGGTTAACTGGGTAGGCATGGCTTTGCAACATTTCGGTAATGAACAGCAAAAAAAGGACTACGTCTCCAGGGTTGCGAAAGGCGATATCGTATTCTGTCTCGGTTACAGCGAACCTAACGCGGGTTCCGATCTTGCCTCACTTCAAACCAGGGCTACGGAGAAAGGGGATGAGTACATTATCAACGGCCAAAAAATATGGTGCAGCTACGCTCATTATGCGGATTACTGCTGGCTGGCCGCCGTAACCGATCCCGATGTTCCCAAGCATAGAAATATGAGCATGTTCGTTGTTGATATGAAAACCCCCGGAATCACGGTTCGCCCCTTGATTAATATCTTGGGTTGCCACTCATTCAACGAAGTGTTTTTTGATGATGTGCGCATCCCTAAGGAGAACCTTGTCGGAGAAAAAAATAACGGATGGTTCCAGCTGGCTGTCGCTCTCGATTTTGAACGCTCCGGTGTGCAGACGGCAGCAGGTAATCAGTTGCTTCTCGATTTCTTAGTGGGATATGCAAAGTCCACCAAACGCAATGGCAGGTTTTTATCCGAGGATCCTGCGCTAAGAAATGAATTAGCTGAAATGGCAATTGAAATTGAGGTGGCGAGGATGCTGTGTTACCGCATCGCCTGGATTTACAAAACGGGCGGCCATTCAAACTATGAGTCTTCGATGGCTATGCTGTTTGGCAGCGAGCTGCTGAGGCGTATGACAGACGTCGGCATGCGAGTGCTCGGCAAGTACGGCCAATTGATGAATGGCTCCAAGTGGGCAATTGGCCAGGCTGAGATAGCGCGAAGCTATTTGGCATCTTTGTCCATTGGCGTTGGAGGAGGGACCAACGAGATACAGAAAAATATCATCGCCATGCGGGGACTGGGATTGCCAAGGAAATAAGCATATTGATTTCTTAATACGGTAGAACGAGGGAATATAATGGATTTCCAATTAAGTGAAACTGAAAAGGCCTTTCAACAAAAAGCAGAGCAATTTGTCCTGTCAGCGATGCCTCCCGGGTATACCGACAGGTGCCTCTACTGGCCGGGGGCATACGGGGCAATACTGGAGTTCGAAGAGCGTGATCCCGCTATAGACCGTTTTCGTGAAAGGATGGGTGAGGAGGGCTGGCTGACTATGGCCTGGCCGAAGGAGCTCGGCGGTGGCGGACACTCGTTCATAGAGCAGGCGATTTTCGCCGAGCGCCTGAGCTATCACAGGGCGCCGGGAACGGACATCTCCACATTGATTGCCGCGCCTACCATCATGCGCTTTGGCAGCGAAGAGCAAAAGAAGGAGTGGATACCCAGGATTATCAAGGGCAATCTCAGGTTCTGGCTGGCCTACAGTGAGCCCAATGCCGGGTCAGACCTGGCGGCTATCCAGACGACTGCGGTAGAAGACGGGGATGACCTGATTGTTAACGGGCAAAAGATATGGAGCAGTGGAGCGCATATAGCCGATTATGCCTGGATGGTGGCCAGGACGGACATGAAAGTGCCATCTCATAAAGGCACGACATTATTTATCGTAGATAATAAAACACCGGGCATAACGATACGTCCATTAATAAATATTGTTGGCTTTCATTCCTTCAACGAGGTGTTTTTCGACAATGTCCGTGTGCCCAAGAAAAATATAGTTGGCGAGAAGAATCTTGGCTTTCTTTATCTCATGGTCGCATTGGATTACGAGCGTCTTGCTATTGCCATTGGCGGTTTCCGCCGCCAATTCGATGAACTGGTTAAATACGTCAAGGGGACTACCCGGAACGGGGAACCGCTGTCAGCCAACCCGTCAGTGCGCCGGAAGCTGGCTGACCTGGCAATTGATATCGAGGTTGCCTATAACTTCTTCTTTAAGACTGCCTGGATGATGGATAATAACCAGATGCCCAATATTGAAGCTTCTGTACTAAAGCTTTTTGCAACTCAATTAAGCAGGAAGCTGGCCAGTGTTGGGACCGAGATATTAGGAATTTATGGACAGCTGGAACATGATTCCAAGTATGCGCCCATGCGTGGGCAGTACAGCGTAGGATACCTTGATTCTATCTCGGCAGTTATCGGCGCCGGCACGTCCGAGATCCAGCGTAATATCATTGCGCAGAGAGGGTTAGGGCTTCCTCGCAAATAGATTATTCACACGCATTAGCGGTATTTTTAAATACACAAATCAGGGAGGTTAAAATGGATCTGGGTTTAACTGAAGAGCAGGAGATGTTAAAGAAATCGGCGCAAGAGTTCCTGGCTAAGGAGTGCCCCAAGAAGCTGGTCCGGGAACTGGATGAGAGCGACACGGGTTATTCCAGGGACCTTTGGAATAAGATGGCGCAGTTGGGCTGGATGGGGCTATCCTTCCCGGAGAAATACGGGGGCAACGGGGGTAGTTTTCTTGATTTGACGGTGCTCCTCGATGAGATGGGCTATAACATTGTACCAGGTCCTTTCTTTTCAACAGTTGTTTTAGCCGGTTATACTCTCCTTGAAGCCGGCAATGAGGAGCAGAAAAAGGAATATCTGGGTAAGATATGCACGGGGGAGCTGATAATAACCGTCGCGCTTACGGAACTGGATGGCACCTATGATGCCGCATCGATAAATACCACTGCGAAAGCCAAAGGGGATGGCTATGTGTTGAATGGTACCAAGCTTTTCGTGCCCGATGCCAATGTTGCCGATTATATTTTAGTTGTCGCAAGGACCAAAAAGAGTGCAAATCCGGATGATGGGATCACTATTTTCATTGTCGATGCAAAAAGTGCCGGCGTTAAATACACCCTGCTGAAGACGCTGGCACGCGATAAGTTGTGCGAGGTTATACTTGAAAACGTCCGTGTTCCCAAAGCGCATATTATAGGTAATCTGGATAAAGGCTGGAGTGTAATCCAATCCTTGTTAAAGAAGGCAGCCGTGGCCAAGTGTGCGGAGATGGTAGGAGGCGCTCAGGCCTCGCTGGATATGGCGGTAAATTATGCCAAGGAAAGGGTGCAGTTTAACCGTCCCATCGGCAGTTTCCAGGCAATCCAGCACTACTGCGCCAATATGGTTACGGATGTGGATGGCTCACGGTTTATAACCTATAAAGCAGCCTGGGCGGTCAGTGAGGGATTACCCGCTGACAAGGAGGTATCCATAGCTAAAGCCTGGACCAGCGAGGCATTCAAGCGTGTGGCCGTACTTGCCCACCAGATTTTTGGCGCGATCGGCTTTACCATGGATCATGACATGCATCTCTACTTCCGCCGTGCCAAGGCTGGTGAGCTTGCCTATGGAGATGCAGACTTCCATAGAGACATAGTTGCCCGGCAGATTGGTCTTTAGCCCATTGTCAGCGAGTACTCATTCTAGTTTGCAAGGACTAACTTGTTTGCACTATCAATGATGTGTATAACCTTATCGGGAAAGCGGGTGTAAGTCTGGTGGAATAGTATCTTTGTGCTCACCAGTCCTGTAATATTATTCCTTCCTCGTGCTTCAGGTCTATATTGTGCTAAAACCATAGTGTGATGGGTCAGGCCGGGAGAGCCCGGAAGAGGCATTGACATACGCGCGGCAGAGGGATACTATCGTAATCAAAGTTAGTGAAGGATGATAATTGCTTAGTTGCGAGTTGAAATGGGAAATACTGGTACATATATTTATTGTGAGGTAGTTGCATAGGGCAAGGTACGGTTCAGGCAATCCATAAACAAATATTTAAGGGGAGGCAGAACATGAGCGAGTTAGATAAATCAGTCAGGGTGCTGGGCGATTTCTTTAATAAACATGCGGCGGAGAAAGCGGGGAAGGATGCGCTGGTATACAAAGACAGGCGTGTAACCTGGGCGGAATACAACAGGCAAGCGGACCTGGCTGCCATGGGACTGATAAAGCTGGGTGTACAACGCGGTGACAGGGTTGGAGTATATATCCCCAACTGGCCCGAATTCATCTTCACTTACCTAGGTGCGGCCAAGATCGGGGCTATAACCGTCCCGATAAGCTGGAGGTTCACTCCTCAGGAAATCAAGTTCGTTATCAATAATGCAGAGATATCCGTACTGGTGATGGCAGATGGCTTCTTTGGTATGGACTTTGTTAAAAACCTGGAAACTATACGCGGAGAACTGCCAACACTCAAACACGTGGTTATTCTAAATAAAGAAAAGGCCACGGGCGGTATGATATCCTGGGGAGCTTTCCTGACCGAACCAGGTTCGGAACTGGCAAAATACAAGGCAAAAGTTAAACCGGATGACCCTGCGCTTTTCCTTTTTACATCCGGCACAACCGGTATACCCAAGGCTTCGGTGCTGACGCATAAGAACTTGATCGCCTACACCGACGGCCAGTTGATCGCTTCCAAGTTCGAGGGCACGGACGAAACTTTGCTATTAAATATACCTTTAAATCACGTGGGTGGTGTGGTGATGGCGGTGATCGCCTGTCTCAATGCAGGCAATAAACTGGTGATGATGGACATGTTCGATCCTGAGAAAACACTGCAATTAATTCAGGATGAAAAGGTCACTGTGATGGGACAGGTGCCGGCGCAATGGGCCATGGAGCTGCTGAGTCCTAATATAGACAAATATGATCTAAGTTCAATCAAAGCTGCTATCGTATCCAGCCAGCCCTGCCCTTCGGAATTGATCATGGCTATTAAAAATAAGTTTGGCGTAATGCCACAGAACGCCTACGGCTTGACCGAGGTGAGCGGTGCGATCACTTTCACGCAGATAGAGCATGGTGAAGAAAAACTCAAATATACTGTGGGTGTTCCCATTAATGGTATTGAACTGGTCATAATGGACATGGATGACAATATGCTGCCTGAAGGAAAGGTAGGTGAGATCGCTATCAAGGGCGATGCGGTCATGAAGGGTTACTGGAAGCGGCCGGATGAAGATAAGCGGGTATTTGATAAAAAGGGTTTCTTTCATACCGGCGATATGGGTGTACTGGATAAAGACGGGTACCTGACCATCGTGGGCAGAAAAAAGGAGATGTATATCCGCGGTGGCGAGAACGTCTACCCGCCAGAAGTGGAAGAGGCGATTGCGCAGCATCCGGATGTCTTCATGGTAGCTGTAGTGGGCAGGCCGCACCCTGTGTACGGTGAAGTAGGCCGGGCATATGTAATTCCGAAGCCGGGTACTCAACCGACGGCTGAGGCAATCAAAGGGTTTCTGAAAGACCGGTTGGCCAGATTCAAAATACCTGAGGATATATCATTCAGGGAACAATTACCGCTCACTTTACTCGGTAAGGTAAAGAAGCTTGACCTGTATAAGGAAATAGAGAAGGAGTTCGCAAAAAAATAGTAAGGATTAGCTAATGAATGCTTATGATGCAATAGTAATTGGTGCGGGAATTGCCGGGTTAGGTGTGGCAGGATTGCTACAAGGGCGTGGGATGAGGATACTGTTGCTGGAAAAAACGCGGACACCAGGTGGCAGGGCTAAAACCAAGGAGATGCCCGGCGGGTGGAGAATTGATACTGGGACGCATTGCGTGGATAACGGCGATAAATCAGCTTGCGCGGACCTCCTGAAAAAGATTGGAGTGGACATAGCCTGGACACGCCCGATGCAGGGAATGGGTATCTTCGATGGTGATAAGTGGAAGGACGCAGGGCAGTATTTCAACTTAACGGATGCGGAGGTCAAGCAATTAGCTGAGTTGGAAGACAGCTTTGTACCTATGACTGATGCCGAGATAGATGTGCTGGATAAAACCTCTCTGGCTGAATTTATCTCACAGCGGGTAAAATCCGAACCTGTGGCGGAATACCTGAAGACTATCGGCATGGTGCAAACTACGCTGACACGGGCTGAGATAATCTCAGCAGGAGAATTCGTGTCCATTTATCGTGAGGGCATGAAATTCGGGGCGAGGTACGGCGGTTTCGGCAATATCCGCATGCCAGTAGGTGGCATCGGAGTGATGACAGGAGCAATGGCCAAAGCCGCTATACAAAAAGGTTGCGAAATAAAATATGGTGCACCGGTCATAAAAGTGGTTGTAAATAAAAATGGTACAACCGAATTATTTACAGAAACTGAATCTTATCATGCTAACGTCGTGGTTATTGCTATTCCCATCTGGCAATTAGTTGGCATAATCGAGGTTGCAGATGACCCGTTGCAGCGTGAATGGTACTCCAGATTAGTACGACTGAAAGATGAGACAAGCGCATCCATGGGCTTTACCATGGGAATAAGGAAGCCGCTGTTTACTGAACCGGTTTATCTTTCGGCCTGGAGGATACCAGGGGTTGGCTTGCCACTGCAGATTCTCGGGCATACTAACTTTGATGAAACAATTGCACCGCCTGGGCATATGATTGCTTTTATCGGCGCTTGTTGTACACCACAACAGGCCCGGGATGAGGCGTTCCGCAAAGATACATTGGGCAAGTTCTGGGAGACTGTTAAGCAGATGTTCCCTGATGTAGAAGAAAACGTAGTCTGGAAAGTGGACGGCCACTATGTAGGTATTGATGGGCTGGGCAGGTCACCCGGATTGACCGGAAATTATCGTATGCCAGTAGCTATGCCCGGCATGAAGGGATTGTATTTTGCGGGCGACTGCTATACAGGCAGGGGTGTAGGCATGAACGCGGCGGCCAATTCTGCTATGATCTGCGCTGATCACATTAAGGCCGATTATTCTTAACATAAATAAATGTAGGGGCGGGTCTAAAGACCCGCCCACAAGATTAGTAACTAATTAAGATTCTTATTTTGCTGGCTTTGCCGGCATCGGGTTTACCCAATTGTTGGTAAGCTCTTTGGGAGTAATCTTTACTAGTTCATCAATAGTCCAGAAGCCCTCAGCCTTGGTGATCTTCTGCGTCACTGCCGGTTCGGAATAGATACCGATATCGTTGCCACTGATGAAGAAGGTAGCGCCATTGACATTGGCCGCGTCCTCTGTGGCCAGCCAGGTTACCACTGGGGCGATGTGCTCCGGTTTGGAGGAAAGCACCATCTTCTCTATCATAGCCTTGAACTGAGCCTCATCGGTGCCGCCAGCGTCCACGAACTGCTTTTTCCAGGCGGCCATAAGCTCATCGGTCACGGTCATCCTGGTGGCCGCATTGGGGCGTATGGCGTTGCAGGTCACGCCGTATTTGCCCATGTCCTTCGCTACTACGCGTGTAAAGCCCACGATGCCTTCTTTGGCCGCTCCATAGTTGGCCTGTCCCATGTTGCCCAGGCCGGCGATGGATGAGGTGTTGATGATGCGTCCCCAGCGCTGCTGCCTCAGGTGCGGGGCGGCCGCCCTGGTCACATAGAAGTGTCCGTAAAGGTGGACCTTGATGATGATGTCCCACTCTTCCTCAGTCATATTGAAAACCATTTTGTCGCGCAGGATACCCGCGTTGTTGACCACGATGTCGATCCTGCCGAATTTATCGAGGGCAGTCTTGATGATGCCCTCACCACCGGCCCAGGTCGCCACAGAATCGAAGTTGGCTGCTGCATCACCGCCTATCTTCTTGATTTCAGCGACTACCTCTTCCGCTGGCGAAGCTGAAGCGCCAGCTCCATCTGAGCCGCCACCTAGGTCGTTGACCACAACCTTGGCGCCCTCCGCTGCCAGGGCCAATGCCTCTGCCCTGCCAATGCCGCGGCCGGCACCGGTTACGACTGCTACTTTACCCTTTAGCCTGTCACCCATATTGAACGCACTCCTTTGTTTTTAAAATTTTGCTTTCCGGAACGCAAACCCTGCATATTGTACATCAATTGTGCAGGCTGTGTTTTAACCCATCACCTTTGACTCGCTGATCTTCTGTATCTCAGCTTCGCTCTTGCCCAGAATTTCTTTGAGTAGCCATATATTATCCTCCCCTGGACTATGGGTGTGTCCGGGCTTGCCGACCTGGTAATTGGAGGCCTTTACCGGCGGGCCCATCAACACCAGGTTGCCAACCCCTGGCTGTTCAACAGCATTGAGCATACCGCGTGCCTGTGTATGCGGGTGGTCTATGGCCTGCTTGATATCATGTACAGCGGCTACAGGGGCCCCGGCAGCTATGAGCTTCTCAACTACCTCTGCCGTAGTATATTGAGTGGACCAGTCTTCAATTATTCTTTTTAGTTCTGGTTCGTGGGCATTGCGGGTGAAGATGTCCTTGAAACGCTCGTCTGTGGGCAGGTCGGGCATTCCCATACCATTGCACAGGTCGATGAAAGGACCGTCGCCGGCACAGATAATCATTACGTAGGAGTCTTTCGTCTGGTAGGTGTCAAAGGGTGAGATGAAGGGGAAGCGGTTGCCCGTGCGGGTGGGAACGTTGCCCGTATTGGCATAATCCACAAATTTGGACTCGAGCAGATTAATACCTACATCGTACATAGCGATATCGAGGTGAGTCCCAATTCCTGATATCTGCCGTGCATAGAGCGCTGCGCAGATGGAGAGGGCCGCGCAGAATGCCGTACTGACATCAACGACCAATGTCCCCGACCGGAGAGGCGGACGGTCCGGGTAGCCGGTAACGCTCATCAGTCCAGTCATAGCCTGGATGGTTGCGTCGTAACCGGGCAGGCTGGAAAGCGGCCCGGTCTGACCGTAGGCAGAGATAGAGCACATGATGAGCCTGGGGTTGAGGTCCTTCAGTGCATCGTAGTCAATACCCAGTCGCTTGACGGTGCCAGGTGTATAATTCTCCAAGAAGACATCACAGGCTTTGGCCATTTCTTTGAACAGTGCCACACCTTCCAGCTTCTTAAGATCGATGGTCACACATCTTTTTCCTATGTTAGCAGCGGCAAACGAAATAGAGAAAGAACCTTTGTACGGTGGATAATAGCGGGCATCATCCATCTTGACTGGCGACTCGATTTTGATTACCTCGGCCCCTAACTGTGATAGGAATTGGGAGCAGGCAGGTCCCGCGACGGTAGTGGTGAAATCAATGATCTTGACACCCTCCAGCATCAAACCCGGCATAAAAAACCTCCAAAAAGTATTTTTCGATAAAACCAGCGGACAATGCTATGACCGCTGCTTAATCTACAACCCGCATAGCGTTAATATGTGAAAAAGATATAATCCGGGATTTCCCATATTGATTCGCAACAAAACGACTGTCATCCCTACTTGCCCTTGGTTAGCATAATATGCCTGAACCCAACGACTGTCAATGACCCCTCCAGGCCCTCCTGGCCTGCTGGACCCTCCCTTATCCGGAGCTATTACCCAAATCCTCTCTATAGCCACTTCAGCGCGCTCCTGATCCTTGAAGAGCCAATACTTCCACCTTGTCACCCTGGCTACCCAGGCTGTCCGGGCGCCTGCTTAGATCGGAGCTAGACTTAGCCGTGCTATCCGCCCCAGGGATAATGATTAGTAAAGCTGGATTTCGACTTCGAAAATTGTGATTTCCATGCTAATAATGTAAAATCCAAGCTTAATTATATAAGGAGCGCCGGGGACAGAGGCGCCACACGTTCGCTGGTGATTTTGGGGCGTAATCATATACAATTATTGTGCGGATGTCGCACTATGGCAGACATCAAAACGCCAAATAAGTTTTATATTATTGGAGGAACAAATGGCACAGAGAGAAGTAGTTTTCGTTGACGGTATGAGGTCAGCTTTTGGGAAAATGGGCGGTACGATCCGCGATATCTTGCCTAATCAGTTGGGGGCCATTGTTATGAAAGGCCTGATTGAGAAAACAAAGATTACAGAGCGTGGCAAGGTGGACTGTGTTATGGCCGGGTCTGCATTTGGTAGTGTAAACACCCTGAACATGGGGCGCTGGGTTACTCTGGCGGCCGGGCTACCCATAGAAACATCATCGCACTTTCTCGAGATGCAGTGCGGTTCATCTATTGACACTATCAACCATGCTGCATGGAAAATCCTTGCCAACCAGGCGGATATTATCATAGCAGGCGGCATGGATTCCCACAGCAATTTTTACCACAAGTTCCCGACGACTACGGCGCCATATAAACAAATCCCCCCAATGCCCGTCATGCCTACTTTGTCCCCGAATCCGGAAGATAACGTTGGTATGGGAACAACGGCCGAGAACCTGCAGGTTATGTATAGCATTCCGCGGGAAGCTTCCGACGAGTTCGCTTACCAGAGCCAGATGAGAGCAAAAATGGCCATGGACAACGATTATTTCAAAGATGAGATAGTCCCGGTGATCATCCCGGGCGGCAAAAAGGCCCCCGATATTGTATTCAATAAAGATGAGCATCCTCGTCCTGACACCACCTTGGAAGGTTTGGCCAAGCTTCCGCCCACGTTTAAAAAGGACGGTACGGTAACCGCGGGTAATTCCTCCGGTATGAATGATGGTGCATCTTTCGTCCTGATGATGAGCGCTGACAAAGCCAAGGAACTGGGGTACAAACCGATGGCCAGATGGATTACGGGTGCAGATTACGGCTGCGACCCGAAGATCATGGGTATTGGCCCTGCCTACGCTATACCTATAGCCATGAAACGGTCTGGACTGAAGATTGCTGATTTCGATCACATGGAATGCAATGAGGCCTTTGCTGTGCAACAACTGGCGGTTATAAAGGAACTTGAAAAGCAAACAGGTGAAAAAGTAGACCGCAAAAAATGGAACCCGCTGGGCGGCGCTATTGCCTACGGACATCCCAACGGCGCTTCCGGTGCCAGGATCGGCATGTTCACTATGCGTCAATTGATCCGCACCGGCGGGAAATATGGTATGTTCAGCACCTGTGTCGGCGGCGGACTTGGAATCTGCGCGATCATAGAGAACCTGCAAAGATAGCCTTGAGCGAAATAAAACCAAACCCGCCGAAGTGCATACAGCACGCGGTATAGCAATGAAACTGTAACGCATGTGCCTGGGATAGGAAAGCGTGATGGCAGTGTGACCATAATGCCATTCACGATGCTCCTTACCGGGCACTTTGCCTTGTGCCTTTGTGCGCTATGAAAGAATTTAATATCCCCGTGGAGAAAATCAATATCCACGGCAGCGGTCTGGCTATCGGCCACCCGCTTGGCGTTACAGGTGTCAGGATTGTCGGCACGCTGGCCAGGATCCTTAAAGAGAAAGGCGCCAAGTATGGCAATGCTTCCATGTGTGTCGGCGGCGGACAGGGCATCGCTGCTGTTATCAAGGCTGAATAGGCCGGCGCTTACGACATACACAGTCAACCACTGATTGACTGCGGAAAATTAGGATAATAGCTGCGATCAGTCCAGCGAATTGGTGAGCAGGAAGAGATCGGTCCAGTTCGAGCCGCCGAACCCGCTGGCCAGGGCCTGCGTTACCTTGCGGGTCACCTGATGTTCGCCGGCGTCTTCGCGCAGTTGAAGGGCAGCTTCGGCCACACGCAAGGTGCCGGAATCGCCGATGGCATTGGTGCACATGACCCCACCAGATGGAGAGATAGGGAATGAGCCCTCCCTGCTCGTTAACCCCTTCTCAATGAGTTTCCACGCTTCACCCTCAGGACAGAGCTGGAAATCCTCAAGGAAGAAGGGGTGGAAGAATGGGCAGGGATCGTACATTTCGAAGAGCTGTATTTCTTCCAGGGGCTTGGTGATGTGGTTCCGCTTCAATATAGTCTTGCCTGCTTCCGTCTCTGTAGTGCGGCGGGGTCCTCCGCTCAGGGCATCAAAGAGCCCGCCACCCTCCTCGGCATGGACTGTGACGTGATCTTTTATCCAGACCGGCTTTTTAGTCATCTTTTTGGCCTTGCTTTCTTTGGCCAGCACCATGGCACAGGCGCCCAGGCTGGTTGGACAGATCATGAGCAGAGTGAGGGGGTAGAGTACCATGCGGGCGTTCATTACGTCCTGAACTGTATACTTTTCCCTTAAATGGGCATTGGGATTGCGGGAGGCATTTTCCGACATGTATGACCGGACAATCCCGCCGATTTCCATCGGACAGTTTGCACGCCGTAAATAGTCGTCCGATAATAGTGCCAACCCTGATAGCGCACCCACGGAAAACCACCTCGTGTAGGCAGGTTCGTAAATTGTGGTGATGGCCGAGGTAACCGGGCCTTCGTCGTGCTTCTCCCAGCCGATTACCAGAACTGTATCGCTTTGTCCTGAAGCGATATTGTACCAGGCTGTAATGACTTCCATGGTGCCTACCGTGCCGCCCGTGTTCATTTTAAAGCCTGATTTACCTATGGAACCGGAATAGTCCGCTAGCATAGCATCGTTAAGATAATGTCCTTCGAACAAGTCCATATTGCCGATGATGACAGTGTCAATGTCCTTAATGCTGATATCGGCATCGGCCAGGGCCAGGCTCACCGCTTCATGGATCATCTCACCGTCGTTATGGTAAGGCCGGCGGCCTGAGTGACGTGTCTGCCCTATTCCTGTAATAGCAACTCTATGTGACATACCGGCCTCCTAAAATCTATTTTTAGTATTGCCAATCCCTTTTAATGAGATTCCTGCCATCCAAAATCTAACCAGCCCCGCAGGCTAATCCAGCGTATTGCTGAGCAGCAGCAGGTCGGTCCAGTACATACCACCGTAACCGCTGGCCAGAGCCATTTTCACTTCCCTGGTCACCTGGTGTTCTCCGGCATCGCCCCGCAATTGTAAAGCCGCCTCGGCCACACGCACGGTGGCTGTATCGCCTATAGCGTTAGTACACAATGTACCGCCGGAGGGAGAAACCGGAAACGATCCTTCTCTGGCCGTAACACCTTTTTCAATCAGGCGCCAACCCTGACCAGCCTCGCAGAGGCCAAATTCTTCCAGCCAGGCAGGCTGGCAAAAAGCGCACGGATCGTACATCTCGAAGACCTGTATCTCTTCCATCGGCTTGGTAATATGGTTACGTTGGAAAATTTTCCTTCCCGTTACAGTCATTGACGTGTCTATTTTCCCCGCTTCGGCCATGAAATCCATGCCGCGGGTTACCTGGTGTGCAGTAGCATGGTCCCTGATCCATACCGGTTTTTTATTTATTTTCCTGGCTTTTTTCTCGCCGGCCAATACCAGGGCGCATGCACCCAGGCTTGTGGGACAGATCATCAGCAAATTCAGCGGATATAGCACCATTCTTGCGCTCATAACGTCCTGGACAGTATACCTTTCCCTCAAATGAGCCTTGGGATTTCTCGCTGCATTGTCCGAGGCCTGAGCACGGACAATCGCCCCGACTTCGAGGGGACAGCCGCTCCTCGTCATGTATGCATTGGAGATCATGGCCAGACCGGAAATGGCGCCGACTTCAAATGGCCGGTTTATAGCGGGGTCCCAGATAGTGGTTATAGCTGAAGTGGTCGGTCCTTCGTCGTGCTTTTCCCAACCGATAACCAGGGTAGTATCGCTGAATTCGGATGCTACGTTATACCAGCCTGAGATCACATTCATAGAGCCCACGGTTCCACCCGTGTTCATCTTGAAGCCGGATCTGCCCTCAGCGCCCGTGTAATCCAGCAACATGGCGTCATTCAGACTATGGCCTTCGAAGAGTTCCATATCACCTATAATTACGTTATCAATGTCTTTTATAGATAACTGGGCATCTGCAAGGGCTGCGCTGATAGCATCGTAGATTACCTCACCGTCGTTATGATAAGGACGCCTTCCCGAATGGTTGGTCTGGCCGATGCCGACTATAGCTACACGTTGTGTCATAATTCACCTCTCAACAATTAAAGAATAGGGGTAATATAAAGCGGATCAAATCTGTATAATCATCTCAATTGCATTTCTTGGTCACCGGGCAAATGCCTAATGATTATGATCCCGGTTCATTTGAAAGCTGAGATAATTTAATGCTTTTATCCTTTATTTTTAACCGGCTTGAAATACTTGATATCAAGGATATTGGCATTCCTGGTCTCATTGAATACAGCTTCCAGCTTCATGCCGGCCTTAAGCTCCTTGAAATCGACTTCGCCGATAAAATGCGTTATCGCTGTATCAGCGCCGTCCAGCTTGATCACTCCGATTGCATACGGTGGCTTCATCGCCTGAACAGCCGAATCGTAGTGAGCCACTGTATAAGTTACCAGGGTACCTTTCCCGCTCAATTCAACCAGATCCTCGATTTTGTTGAAACACTTTATGCATACAGACCGGGGAGGGACTATTACTATATTGCATTTAGGGCATTTCACGCCGTTTATTTTCTTATGGTCTCTGATCTCGATGAAAAACTTGCTTGCCAGTGTACCCACAGAGTACTTATAAGGCATGATCACATAGCCTTCGGTGAACATAGGTTCTTTCTTTACAACTTCGTTAGCCATTATTAGCCTCTCTTCTTAAAGTTATTATTCCTTGATAGTCTTGAAGTGTATAATGTCGAAAATATTGCCCTTGCGCTCTTCTTTAGGTTTGAAAACGGCTTCTACCCGCATGCCGGGTTTAATTTTCTCCACATCGGTCTCCTGCAAACAGTGCTGAAGCACAACCGGCGCGCCGTCAAGCATAACGAGTCCCACGCTAAAGGGTACCTCCAGCATCTCGCCTGTGGTTGGGATTAAAAATGACTGCTCGCAGATGAAGAAGGTTAAGAGTGTGCCCTTGGGCCCCACGGCTACCCATTTATCTTTTTCGTTGCATCTCGAATGATCCCTGGTACAGATATTTGCCGGGGGGCAGTAATTACGTCCGCAGGTGGGGCATTGATTTGCATAGATCTTTTCGTTTGCCTTCAGTTCCCTGAAAAATTCTCCCAGTGGCTCACCGGTGTTCCACTTGAATGGCATTTTGAGGGTCATATCCAGGTAAATCAGTTCTAATTGCGGCTTAGCTTTCATATATCTATTACCTCCAATTAATCCGTAGTTCTACTAATTTCCCAATACCAGGACGCAATGCATCTGGCCGCAGATTCCACCGCAGCCGTGGGCTACTGCCAGCTTAGCGCCAGGGATCTGTCTCTCTCCCGACCGGCCCTGCAATTGCCAGACAGCCTCCGCAACCCTTGACATCCCTGCTACGGTAATGGGAATACCAGATAGCAAGCCACCCGACGGGTTAACCGGTATATCACCATTTAATTGTGTCTTTCCGCTATCGATGAACTTCCCGCCTTCTCCCCGTTTGCATAAACCAAGGCCCTCTGTCCATAAAAGCTCCTGGTAGGAATAATATTCAGATAGTTCCACAACATCTATCTCTTTAACCGGGTTCTTGATGCCCGCCATCTTATACGCTTTCTTGGATGCAGTTTCTAGGGCGTCGCAATCGGCCAGTTCGCGGTCCCCCAGAAAGTGTGGATCATAACAGTTGCCGGCTCCCTTTATCCACACCGGTTTGTCGGTTAGTTTTTTAGCGATCTCCTCCGTGGCAAGTATCATGGCACAGGCGCCGTCGGATACAGGTTTCCTGTCCATCACCGTAATAGGATCCGCCAGCATCTGCGACTTCAGAACGTCAATTACGCTCAATGTTGCCGAATCCTGCGCGTATGGATTCTTTTTGGCATTACCCTTGTTTTTAACCACCACTTTGGCAAATTGTTCGGGGGTAATACCGTATTTGTCCATATATCTTCTGGCCTGCATGGCTGCTGCCAAAGTGTAATCAAGGCCAAGCATACGCGTGAAAATATGATCGATCGACCAGTTCTCAATAATAGTGCCGTCGGTGTGCGATTCAGCGCAGTGACTGACAACCAGTACTAATTTATGATCGCCCGAAAGAATATGCATGGCGCCATAGAGAACGGCATAAGCGCCATCGTCAGCTACTTTTGACTCATCCTTCAGGTGGCCGCAGGTAACATCAGGTATGGGCATCGAGGAAATCGTCCTGCCGTCCCAGTGATCCTGTGAACAGCTGACTATGCTTTCCACATCTTTTTGAAGTGAGATGCCGGCAGCTTCGACAACCTTGTCCGTCACCTCCAGCACCAGTTCAGCGAGATGTTGCCAGGGTTTGGCCGCCTCAAATTTCGTCATTGCGGCCGCCACTATTCCAACTCTGTCAGGCATATCCGTATAAACCCTCCGTTAATTATTTTTCCAGGACACCGTAATATTAATCCGCAAACTCAATTTGATCTACGAAGATTCAGTGAATTAACCCCTGAAAAGGAACCTCTCGTGAATTGTTTCGCCTCTAATCTTATCGGTATTACCGTCGAACGTGATCTCACCTTCGTAATCTGCCAGGAATCTCCAGTTGAACATGTTGTATTCATTAACCTTGGGGAGTGGAGTGTGTTCGACCACGCTCTTGGTATCAAGCCTGCACCTTAATTTCATATCGTCGCCGTTGTATTTTAGTGTAAGGGCTTTGGCATACGTCTGCCCGGTAGCTGTATCAGGTTCCTCCTTCTCAACGATAAAATCGTATTTATCGGTTGATAACAGGGTCGATTTATTATCGGCAACGTAGAGATAGGGCAGGACCTGGCCGTTTAAAGCCCGGGTGTTGGAGAAAATAATCGTATATTTCGGATCGTTTAACCTCCCCCAGTACCAGCCATGGAAAATGTCGTACAGATCGGCGTTTCCCCAGTTATGGTCGTGATATCCATCTCCTTTGACCTGAATTTCTTTATCCTTGATAAATAGTTTACCTTCCACCCTTGCCCTGGGGCAGGGAATTACCCAACCTTGAACCATTTCTCCACCATTAATAGGAATTTTGCCGTCACCGATTTTCCAACCTGGTATAGTGCCCTGGAACGTAAGATCGCAACCAATATTACGGCTGTGCATTGACATATTGTAAACCTTGCCCTCTTGCCGCAGGTAGCTGCTCCCCATCTTGACATTGCAATACTCCTGGCTCGCGGAGCAGTCTTTAGGATCTATCCCGTCCATACCTACATACCTCTTGCCTTCCGGCGTATAAATGAAGATTTGTACGGTGGGTATGTGAGGCTTTAAAAACTCGTTAAGCCAGTGCCAGGACAGGACGCATGAATACCCGTTATCAAACCTTGCATCTAAATACCACCACTCGTAATACGCGGGATTAGCATAAGGATGCAACGCGTCATCACGGTCTGTGTAAGCCGAAACCGGCCTTTGCATATTGGGTCGTCCTCCTCCTCAAAATATTTTGTGTATACTGTGTTGACTATGCCTTTAGCTCAAACCTCGATCTCCAGAGGTATTGTGGCCTCTCTCTTTAACGGGCCTCTGAATCTTACCTTATCATTACCGCGAAAAGCAATCACAGCGATTTCATGCGCGTGTCAAACTCAACCTTGCCAATTATTTCATCCTGGGCAGGCCGAGCCCGTACCAGGCTATAATGTTCCGCTGAATCTCATTGGTACCGGCGGAAATTGTGCCCACAAAGCTCTCCTGGAGGGCATTGATCCAATGCCCTCCCATGGGAGCCCACCTGCCTTCCGTAATCTGGCCGGAGGGCCCGAAAATGTCTACTGCCAGCGCCGCGAAACGCTCTTCCAATTCGGTCGAGAACACTTTCATAGCTGAGGCATCCATCAATCCCATTTCATCCCTGTTCTGCTGGTCGGCGATGCGGTAACCCAGTGTAGACATAGCCTCGATCTCGCAGGCTAATTGCGCCAGGCGGTTGCGAATAATGGGATCCCGTGACCGAAGCTGCCCGTTCACAATTGTTTCGTTGCAGTAGTGGACGATCTCTTCCAACGCACGGCGCATACCCGCGACCGCTCCCATGTTGGACCTCTCAAACCCCGCCAGAACGTTGACCACCGCCCATCCCCCATGTTCTTTTCCAACCAGATTCCTGGCCGGCACATGCGCGTCGTCGAAGTATACCTCGTTCAGGATGTGGCCGCCGTTCATATAATACAGCGGGCGCACGGTTATACCGGGCGTCTTCATATCCATCAGAAGAAAGCTGAGGTTCCTGTGTTTCTTCCCCTCCGGGTCACTCTTGAAGATGCCAAATCCCCAGTCGGCGTTGTGGGCATTGGTGTTCCAGGTTTTTTGCCCGTTGATGACATATTCGTCGCCTTTACGGATGGCTGTTGCTGTCAGAGCTGCAAGATCGGATCCAGCATTGGGTTCGCTCCAGAGTTCGCACCACATCACATCAGATCTGGCTATAGGTGGTAGGAACTCCTTTTTCAACTCTTCGCTGCCAACTGCCAGCAGGGTGGGAGCCAGCATGCCTACTCCGAAGGGGTCGATGCCGGGGACACCGTTATAACCCATGGCCTCAGCCAGCAGGACCTGGTCCATACGGTCGCCCCTGCCGCCGTACTCCGCCGGCCAACTCAGCGACAGCCAGCCTCTTTTGGCAAACTCTTTAGCACAATAGCGAAAATACTTCCACCCATGCTCAGTGCCGAAAATCCCCTTCTCCCCCAGGATAGGGTGCGGTGCCTTGAGGGCCAACTCGCTGCACACCGCGTGATATTCCTGTCTGCGCTTTTCCTGTTCAGGCGTTAATCTGAAATCCACGTATATACCTCCAAGTAATGTAAAATTTAACGATAATCCATGGCTCTTAAAAGTCTATAGTTTTGCCCTCATAAGCATAGAGGAACATGCGCTCCATGTCCTTCTCATCCGGTACGCGCAGGACAGTGGGGGTGGAGGCCTCACCGATGGCCCGAGCAACCATCTCCGGCAGCGCCTTCTCATAGGCGGCTTTGTCAATGTTAAGCTCTTTTACTGATGACGGCTGTCCCAGATGGCGGGCCATATCCTTTATTCCGCTGACTAACCCCCGGGTTAGTTCAAGATCGGTCTTCCCTTTCAGACCAATGAACCGGGCGGCCTCAGCGAAGACTTCGGCCCCGGCCTCGGTCAGGTACTGCATGTTGTAAGGCAGGTAGAGTCCGACGGATTTGCCATGTGTAACATGGAAGAAGCCGCCCAGCGCGTGGCCCATATTATGCGCCAGTCCGGCCATGCCGTTGCTCCAGGCCATGCTGGCCAGCGCTGAGGCGTTGAGCATGTGCTCCCTGGCCTCCTTATCCGAAGCGTCGTCGTATGAGCGCTTAAGGTATTTGAAGATCAACTTCATTGCCATCAATGCAGGGCCATTGGTGAAATCCGTACGCCAGGTCGAGCCAAATCCCTCAACACAGTGGGTCAGCGCGTCCATGCCGGTATCGGCCACCAGGCCCTTCGGCATATCTCCCACCAAGCGGAAATCCAATATCGCGATATCCGGTAAGGCCTCAGGAGTGCCCACGGCTATCTTCCTTCTCTCGACTGTGTCCGTAACCACCATGAACCAGGTCACCTCTGAGCCTGTGCCCGCCGTGGTCGGTATGCATATCATGCGGGCTTTACTGCGCGCGTCGTAATCCTGGAAGGGTACGATGGCGTACGGTTCCGTGTCGGGTTGCGCATATAGCATCCAGATCATCTTGGCCGCGTCCATAGCCGAACCGCCACCCAGTCCGATCAGCCAGTCAGGTTCATATTCAAGCGCAACCTGTGCGCCCTTTCTGACAGTATCAACGGATGGGTCCGGTTCCACCTCGGAGAAAACGCGATGCTCGATACCGGCGTGCTTCAGTTCTCTAGCGACTTTATCTACAAAACCCAGTTTGACCAGTACTGCGTCGGTCACAATTAGGGCGCGCTTACCCTTAATCTCCCTGAGGTGTTCCAGCGCGTCATCACCGAACACGATCAATGGATTACGGAAATACCACATATGAGCTACCTCCTGAAATATTATCAGTGCGGACAGGCATACTATGGTGCACAGCACTGGGATGCATTTGGATAGTTATTTAACGTATTCTGTCTTAAGTGGGGCAAGGGCCTTGGCATAGGCCTGTTGGGACTTGGTGTCCTTCATCACCTTGGCGATAGCGCCCTTGAACTTCATCTTGCGCGTTATCATGGCCTTCATGCCGTCGAGTTCACCAGTCAGTATCTTTTTCCAGACCGAGTAAGTAGCTGACAGCTCAAATTCAGCCTTCACTTTAGAGGGGTCCTTGAGCACTACTGCCTTGCGGCATTTCCCGTGGTACAGGTCCATATAATAGTAGCTGGGGTTCGGTTGAAGCTCGTCAGGTTCGATGATATACAGGAAATCCCCTTCCCAGCCCTTGGCGCCCTCTGCATAAGCGGGATCTTCATTCAATAGCTTGGCAATCTCGTCGAGCCATTCCTGTGTAGCAAATACGGCCATTTTCTACCTCCCGTTATGGATAAATTTACCACATTTTAGGTTTAATATCCTGCCCTGTCAATGATTTTTTTCTATGTATTTTCCAATTTTGATGTCTGTGTT
The DNA here is from genome assembly GCA_903844685.1 of uncultured Dehalococcoidia bacterium. Taxonomy (GTDB): domain Bacteria; phylum Chloroflexota; class Dehalococcoidia; order GIF9; family UBA5629; genus CAIMUM01. The sequence goes on along the minus strand of CAIMUM010000194.1, from coordinate 30,867 downwards.
ACAATAATCATTGTCTTTGCGGAACTAACCACAAAGGCAGAGCAGCAATTCTATCGTAGAGATCAAGTTCAAACAGTGATGTTACGCTAACAAATTGAGGTTGAAAAAGGAGGATGTCATGGTATCACCGGCAGCCAAACCCTGGCTCAAACAATACGACCTGGGACAGCAGGGACTTGTTAAGTTACCCGAGTCGATTAAACCTTATCCCAATGTGCCCCTTTACAGCGTGCTGGACAATAGCGCGCGTGACTATGCCGATAGGCCGGCTGTGCATTACATGGATAAGGTTATCTCCTACAAGGAACTGAAGGAACTGGCCGACAGGTTTGCCACTGCACTGGTGAAGCTGGGCATAAAGAAAGGTGACCGGGTAGCGACCATACTGGCCAACTGCCCGCAGTTCATCATCAGTGACTTTGGCATACTCAAAGCCGGGGCCGCGCATGTGCCCTGCAGCCCGCTGCACAAGGAAAACGAGCTAATTTCTGAAATTAGCGAGTCTGGCGCGGAGACCGTCATCTGCATGGACACAATGCTCGAAGTGGTCACCAAGATGCAAGATTATACGAAGGTAACTCGCATTATTGTGACCTCGGTAGCAGATTATTCTATACAACCTGAATCATTGAAGCATGTGCCCGGAGCACACCAGTTCCGCGACCTGATAGATAAGTCTGCGCCCGAGCCACCGAAGGTGGACATCGACCCGGGCAAGGACCTGGCCGAGCTTATCTTCACCGGCGGTACCACGGGAATACCCAAGGGAGTGATGCTGACGCACAACAGTCGCATGGCCAACCTTAGCCACATGGCTTGGGCTTTCAGCCCCATGGAATCGCTGTTAAAAGGGAAGATATCCTGGCTGATCGGTGTACCGCTATATCACCAGTTCGGTATGACTTATACACAATTCTGTATCTTCTGGGCATTTGAAGTCTACCTGGTCGCCGACCCGCGCGATTTGAAAACGTTGATGAAGGTGATCAAGGAGAATGAGCCTACCGGCGCATCCTGTGTACCCACCCAGTATGCCAAGCTGCTGGAAATGGGACTGGGGCAGGTGAAAACGGGCTTTGTATCCTCAACCGCGCCGCTGCGCAAGGACATGATAGACAAATTCAAAGAGGAGACTGGGGCAAGTATCGGCGATAGCTACGGCGCTTCAGAGATGGGTGGGGGCACCCATGCCAATTTATCCATCTCGGATCTGTGCGCGGTCAAGAAGTTTGGCGCAATAGGGGTTCCCATGCCGGACGTTGAAGCCAGGATCATCGATCTCGAGACCGGCAAGGATGCCGAGCCCGGCAAGGAGGGTGAGCTGTGGGTACGCGGCCCGCAGATCATGCAGGGTTACTGGCCCACGCCGGGCAGCGGCCTAGTGGAAGATGGCTGGCTACCCATGGGCGACGTGGTCAGGATGGACGACGATGGCTACTTCTATATTACCGACCGCGTAAAAGATATGGCCAACGTATCAGGCATGAAGGTCTATACTATACTGGTGGAAAAGGTGCTCTACGAGCATCCGGGTGTGGAACTGGCTGCGGCTGTGGCCGTGCCAGATAAGGACAGGCCGGGCAGCGATCGAGTCAAGGCTTTCATAGTGCTCAGGGAAGCTTATAAAAACAAGGTGAAGGAAGAGGATATACTTGCTTTATGCAAGGAGAAGCTGGCCTCCTACTCGGTACCAAAATTTGTCGAGTTCAGGGAAGAGTTGCCAGTCAGCCCGGTTGGCAAGATACTCAAGCGCCAGCTCCGCGATGAAGAGATCGCGAAGCAGGAGGGTAAGAACTAACACGTCATCGCGAGGAGCATAGCGACGTGGCGATCTAAGTGCTGCAGCAAGGAAATGGGCAGATTGCCACGCTTCGCTCGCAATGACGCGGTAAAATGTCGGAAGCACCACCACTATACAAAAGAAAATTAATAAGTTATGATAACTGCTCGGCACAGCGATTCCGGACCCATTAAATAGGAGAGGCAGAATTGAAAAGGAAATTTATTTATATAGCTCTGGTGGTTGTCCTGGTACTATCTATAATTACGTCCTGCGCCGCACCGGCGGCCAAAGCGCCGGCGCCGCCTAAAATCCTCAAAATCGGCAGTATCATGCCATTCTCCGGCCCTGCCAGTATGTGGGGTGAATCGATCAAACCGGTGATGGAGATATACCGCGACCTTATTAACGCCGACGGCGGATGGCAGGTGGGTGATGATAAATACATTATTGAGCTGTATTTCGCCGACGGCCCCATTTTCAGTGTTCAGGCCGACGCGGCGGCGGCGCGAACACTCATTTACGATAAACAGGTATCTGCCATCGTCAGCTATTTCGGCGTTGGTTACTCAGCCGTGGCCCCTATTTGCAACGCGGAAAAAGTGGTTTTTAATACCAGCACCATCAGTATGGGTGCCTATAGCGCATCCCGGGAACCTTATTCAATCTTCGGATTCCCGGCGATAGAGATGAGCATAAACCAGGCCATGGCGGTGATGCAGGCCTTCCCGCAGTACAAGACGCTATGCTGGACCGCTACCAAGGGCGGCAATGTGGACATCGAGAAGATCTACGCTCCGGTTGATGAAGAGATACAGAAGAAGTACGGCGTGAGGAGCATCAGGCTGTACTACCCAGAGGGCACCACCAATTTCACACCCTATCTGATCAAGATGGCCGAGATGGGGGCCGAGGTGCTGTTCAGCTTCGGGACACCGTTGGAGATAGGTTTGATGGCCAGGCAGCGTTACCAGCTTGGCTATAAGTGGCCGGTAGCGGCTAACGGGGCGATCCTGGATACCAAAATCGTAAAAGGCCTGGCCGGCAGCGAGGAAGCAATGCAGAACATCTGCGGTGATTTCTGCTACCCCTGGCTGCTGAAGAAGGTACAAATAGCGCCGCGTTACCTGGATATGGCCAACCGTATCCGTGAGGCATATAAGCAGAAATACGAAGGGAAAGAGCCCTATGCCGGTGCTTTTGGGGTAGGTGTTACCATGATGGGACAGTACCTCGAGGGCGTGCGCATGGCCGGCAGCACAGATCCGGACCAGGTGATGAAGGTGCTGCGCGGTGGGACCGTAGAGACATTTTTAGGTAAATACACGCTGTCGGGAAATGAGACCTACGGCTCACCCGTGGTATTCGGTTTCCCCTGTGCCATGAGCATCATAAAAGGCAACGAGAGCGTTTACCTCAATGAGGAGCCGCTGTGGGATGTGGACCACCCGCTGGTTAACGTAACCGACCTGATTAAAGAATGAGATTGCATTTGACCGGAAAAACGCGTTGCATAAGAACAAGGTCAATGATACTGATAGCTAAGGATTATCCATGCCGCCAGCAATATTTATAGATAGCCTGGTGCTGTCCTCCATGTATATATTGATGGCCTCCGGCCTGGTGCTGGTGTTCAGCATCATGGGCATACTCAATTTTGCCCACGGCCAGTTCTATATGCTGGGCGCCTATGCCATCTTCTACCTGTTCCAACAGGCCGGCATCAACTTTTTTATCAGCCTGGCGCTATCTGCTGCCATTGTAGGATTCGTGGGCATACTAATCGAAAGGTACATCATGCGCCCCATCGGGCAGCCTATCCAGGCGGTGGTGGTCACCATTGCGTTGATATCGGTATTTGAAGGCCTGATTACGCTAATCGCCGGACCGGCGCCACATTCGGTGACATCTGCCTTCCCGGGCAATGTCGACATCTTCGGCGTCAGCCTGAGCAGCGAGAGGCTGGCTACTGTGGTCATCGCCGTGATTTTGATTATAGCTCTTTACTTATTCATCCAGCGGACAAGGCTGGGACTGGCGCTGAGGGCGGCGGCGCAGCAGCCGGTGGCGGCCGGGTTATTCGGCATACAGGTGGCGCGTGTTTCAACACTGGTGATGGGGATCGGCTGCGGGTTGGCAGCGCTGGCGGGTGGTATCATGGCACCCATGTTTTACGTCGACCCGTGGATCGGCGGCCAGCCGCTGGTAATGGCGTTGCTGGCCATAGTGATCGGGGGTATGGGCAGCCTGGGTGGCGCCGTGGTTGGCGGCATCGTGCTGGGTATGATCGGCAGCATGCTGGCCTATTATATCGGTTTCTGGTCGCAGCTCATCTCATTCGGTATTGTAATTGTAATACTGCTATTTCGCCCTCAGGGGCTATTCGGTCAATCGGAGAAATAAGGGAAGATGGACAAAGCGAAACTTAAAGCAAAGCTACCGCTGATATTATTGCTGGCTTTTATCATTTTTACAATTATCTTCCCGCTGATTGTAAAGGACCGCTTTCTTCTCTCGATCCTGATCGAGGCGGGGGTGATGTGCCTGTTCGCCCTGGGGTTCGCCGCGGTGTTCCGCAGCGGCCAGTTCAGCCTGGGCCAGGCTGCCTTCCTGGCGGTCGGTGGCTATGCAGGCGCTCTCCTTGCCAGCAAGGCCGGGCTGCCATTCTGGTTGTCCCTGTTGGGTGGGGGGTTAAGCTCGGCCATCGTCGCCTTCCTGCTGGGCATCGTGATATTGCGCATGGGTGGGCTGTACTTCTCCATCGCCACGCTGGCGCTGGGCGAGATAGCCATCATCATCGCCAAGAACTGGGATTCCGTGACCTCGGGTATGACGGGAATCGCCGTCGACGCACCCATAGTTAAGATAGGCGAGCTTACCATCAACTTTGCCACCACCAAGCTGCCTTATTACTACATTATAGTGTTGCTGGTGATAATGGCCGCATTAATGTTCTGGCGTATCGACCGCAGCCGCCTGGGCACCGTTGTCAGGAGCGTGGCGGTGGCGCCGGTCATGTCGGAGCATGCCGGCATACATTTGATGAAATACCGCGTCATCATGTTCACGCTGGCCGCCTTTGTGACGGGCGTAGCCGGCGCGTTTTACGTTTATTACCTGTCCTGGGTGGGGCCGCCGCTGTTTTCCGGGGCGCAGTCCACGGTGGCCCTGATCATGTGTGTGATCGGCGGGTTGTGGTCGGCGGTATCCGGCCCAATCATCGGCGCGATTATCGTCAGCTATTTTGGCACAATGATGCAGATACATTTGGAAGGCCTGCGGCCGCTGGTCTTCGGGGTACTTGTCATCGTGTTGATCTGGTTCATGCCCAACGGGCTGGTCGAATTGCAGTACAGGTTCCCTGCGTGGGTCAAGAGCCTGTTTAAAAAGAAGGGAAAGGTGCCGGATGCCCCTGCTTAAATTAGATCACGTTAAGAAGGCCTTTGGCAGCCTGCTCGCGCTGGACGATATCGAACTCAGCGTAAATAAGGGTGAGGTGTTGGGTATCGTGGGGCCCAACGGGTCGGGCAAGACCACGCTGCTCAATGTCATCAGCGGCTACTACCACTCGTCGGGTGGAGAGGTCCTTTATAAAGGGCGCAAGATTAGCGGGATGCGGCCTGACCAGATAGCCCGGATGGGCATCATACGTACCTTCCAGCAGAACATAGTCTACTGGGACACCGTGACGCTGGAAAATGTATACCGCACCTGCTACCTCACCGCGAAAACAAATTATTGGCAATCATTCTTCAACACGCCGGCCTGGGTCAAAGAGAATAAGGAACTGTGGGCCAAAGCGTCGGAGATCGTGCAACTATTCGGACTGGGCGATTTCAGCTTCTCGCTGGCGCAGGGACTGCCACACGGCAAGCAGAGATCACTGGGCATGGCCATGGCACTGGCGGCCGACCCGGACGTGCTGCTGCTGGACGAGCCGCTGGCGGGGATGGATGCCTACGAAATGGAGATCGTGCTGGCGAATATCAAGAAGATTATTGAACGTGGTGTGACCATCATACTGGTGGAACATAATATCAAGACCGTCCTCAGTCTGTGCCCACGTATCATTGTGCTCAACTTCGGGCACAAGATAGCTGACGGATCAGGCCAAGAGGTGCTGAAACGGCAGGACGTGATCGAGGCCTACCTGGGGGTGGAGTAACAATGACTGAAGCACTGCTTGAGCTGAAAGATGTTTACATAAGCTATTTGGGTGTGGAGGCGGTTAGAGGGGTATCGCTCAGGGTAACCGAGCGTGACTTCGTCACCGTGATCGGGGCCAACGGGGCCGGCAAATCGTCCGTATTCAACGCTATCAGCGGGCTGGTCAAACCGGCAAAAGGTGAGATCTGGTTCAACGGCGAGCGCATTGACCGGCTCACACCACCCCAGATAGCCGGCAGGGGAGTGATACAGGTCCCTGAGGGCAGAAAGATATTCCCGCTGCTCACAGTGAAAGAGAACCTGATGGTGGGGGCCTTCATGCAGCGTGACAAGAAGAAGATTGCCGAGAACTTTGAAAACGTTTACCGACTCTTCCCGGCGCTGAAGGAGCGTCCCACAGCCAAGGGAATCCGCTTGAGCGGGGGACAGCAGCAGATGCTGGCCATCGGGCGGGCTATGATGGCTAATCCGAAGATGATTTTGCTTGATGAGCCTTCGCTGGGTCTTAGCCCTATCTTCTGCCAGCAGCTTTCCAGGCAGTTGAAGGCGTTGCACAATGAGGGCAAGACACTGCTGCTGGTGGAGCAGAACGCCCGTATGGGTCTCAGCCTGGCCAACTACGGTTACGTACTGGAAAACGGCGAACTGCGCAAGGAAGGCACGAGCGCACAACTGCTCAATGATGACGAAGTCAAGAGGGCTTACCTCGGCGTCTGAGATAATATTTAACGGGGGGGCACCTGGAGAGAAGACCTACAGCTCACCTGTGGTGGTAGGTTATCTCTGTGGTATGGGCATAGTGAGAGGGTCCGAAATGGTTTATCTGAATGATAACCCGCTGTGGGACGTGGACCACCCGGTGGGCGGCGTTACGATGCCGCTGCCGAAGTAATCCGAATTAGCAAGCATTGGAGGTAGGATGGCGAAGTTAATACGTGTTACCTGGTGGAATTACTGTATTTTGCCTGTTTCGATTCTGTTTTGTGCATTATTCCTCGCTACGTCGGGTTGTACTTCAGCCCCCGTGCAGGCGCCATCTGCGGCGGCATATACCGGGGATAACTTCACCACCTGGGAAGATGCTCGGCTCGGCATCTTTATACACTGGTCGCACTCTTCACAGCAGGGCGTGGAACTTTCCTGGCCCCTTGTGGGAGGGACTTCCACTATGCCTTATTGCCAGAGCATGACTGTCGAGCAGTATCAGAGCAGCGCGGCTAGCTTCAACCCAAGCAAATGGGACCCGGTTGCCTTAGCCCGGCTTTTCAAGAAAGCCGGTGCACAGTATGCTGTCATGATCACCAAGCACTGCGACGGTTACGCGATGTATGATACTAAACTCTCGGATTTCTCGGTTATGCGTTCACCTGTCGGCAGGGACCTGATACGTGAGTACGTTGACGCCGTACGGTCTGAGGGTATGGGCGTCGGGCTGTATTATTCCCTGGCAGACTGGCACCACCCAGACTACCCGGCTATAACTGATGCTGATAAGCCTTATCACTATTATACCGGCGCACCCTTGCCTTCCCCAGAGAGGTGGGAAAATTACCTGGCTTTTATGTTTGGCCAGGTGCGGGAAATACTTACCAACTACGGTAAAATCGATGAAATCTGGTTTGATGGCCAATGGGAGCATAAGCCCACTGATTGGAAGGCTCAGGAGCTTGCAGCCATGATACGTTCGCTGCAACCAGGCATAAAGATCAATGACCGCCTGCCCGGCCAGGGAGATTTCGACACGCCAGAAAAGTTCTTGCCGGCCGTACCACCTTCACGCCCCTGGGAAACGTGCCTGACCATGAACGATTCCTGGGGCTACAATAAAGACGATCCATCGTATAAATCTTCTACCGTGCTTATCCAGACGCTCTGCGAGATTGCCGGCAAGGGAGGTCACCTGCTGCTGAATGTCAGTCCTATGGGGAATGGCCAGCTTCCGCCCGAACAAATGCAGCGTTTAAACGATATGGCTGCCTGGATGGCACGCAATCATGACAGTATCATCGGCACCAAACCGGGACTGGAGGCATGGCAATTCTACGGTCCGTCCACGCAGAAAGGAAACACCGTCTACCTTCACCTGCTTTCAAAGCCTTACGAGTCAGTCACGGTGCGCAGCGTGCATGTTAACAAGGTTAAGGCAGTGTATGTGCTGGGATCAGGGACTGAGCTGCAATACACCAAACGCATCACGCTGTTTGACCAAATCCGCAAAGAGCTGGTCAAATTCAATGACCCCGTGGGTGATATTGTAATCATGGTGCCTGAATCAGTCATCGAACCTCACGCGACTGTCATTGCTATTGAGTTTGAGAAAGGTTTGTAAACTGAGGTTGATAATTATATGTCTAACTTCATATAGGCGGTGAACAAGTTATATAAATTACATTATGCGTTGGTATCGCATAAACAAAATCCTAAATTTGGAATTAATGAGCATCGTGTGTGATGAGTATAACGGCGGCGCACAGCGTGGTAGACTTATTAGCAACCATCATACATGTAGCAAATAGATGCTCGCTTTGCATATTTATGTTACGCTTTTGCCGTACAATACTACCATTGATTTGGAGGTGGTTCTGCCAATGATAGTAGAATGTAACACTGTTTCCAAAGGGGGTTATTTAGTTGATGTCAAACGAATTGATTAACTTAATGGCGAATCTGAAGGAACAGGAAACTCTGACAATTGTTAGGAGGAGGCTGGATGCCGGTGAAGACCCGTTATTAATTCTCGATGACAGCCGGAAAGCCATGGAAATTGTGGGCAAGCGGTTTGCGAAAAATGAGTATTTTATCCCTGAACTGATATATTCAGGCGAGATTGCGAAGGAAATAGCGGAACTTGTGAAACCAAAATTGGCCAAAGTGCAGGACATCAATCGGTTGGGCAAGGTCATCATAGGCACAGTGTCCGGTGATATACATGATATTGGCAAGAATATTGTCTCCTTCATGCTGGACGTCAATGGTTTTGAAGTATACGATATCGGAGTCGACCAGGTGCCTCAAAATTTTGTCGATAAAATAAAGCAGACCGGTAGTAGAGTTGTGGGGTTAAGCGGCTTCCTGACGTTTGCTTTCGATGCCATGAGAGAGACTGTAGAGGCTGTAAAAGCTGCCGGGCTACGTGACAAGGTGAAGATCATGATCGGCGGTGGGCAGATGAACGATGATATCAGGAAGTATACTGGTGCTGATGCATATGGGATGGATGCCATGGCAGGTGTAGCCCTGGCCAAAAAGTGGGTGGGGACTAAATGAAAGCGTAATATCGGGGGAGGCGATAACGATGGAAACCAACGTTGATACGACAAAAGAAAAACTGGATCTATGGTGCTCGGCTCCCGGTATAGCGTTCGCCAGCCCGCAGGCAGAGCAGGATTATAGGCAAAGATCCCGCAGAATCTCGGATGTCATCCAGCTTAAAATACCGGACCGGGTGCCCATAGCGCCCCTGGTGACTTTCTTTCCCGCTCAATATACAGGTATGACGATGCAAGATGTAATGTATGATCCCGATAAAGCCTACGCTGCCTTCAAGAAAGTGGCGGTGGACTTTCAATGGGACACAGCAATGAACCACATAAACACCCTGTGTGGGAACATGTTGGAAGCGCTGGACTACAAGCAGCTTAAATGGCCTGGGCACGGAGTGGCCGCCAACCGCACCTACCAGTTTGTGGAAGGCGAATACATGAAGGCCAACGAATATGACGCTTTCCTTGATGATCCCTCCGATTTCTTGGTCAGGGCTTATCTACCCCGCATTTGCGGTACGTTGGCGCCGCTCCAGTTGCTGCCGCCGCTGACCATGATAGTGCCTTATCACCTGGGTATCACCATGATGATGGCCGGGGTGGCATTCACCGGGGCGGTTTCTGCCCTCGAGTCTATAATCAAGGCACAGGCGGAATTTATGAAGCTCGCTATCAGCGTCGGTACCTTCAATGCCGAGATGCAGGCGATGGGATTCCCGATTATGATGGGCGGGGCTTCACAGGCGCCGTTCGATACCATCGGCGATTCCTTGAGGGGTACACATGGGATAATGCTGGATATGTACCGTCAACCCGACAAGCTGCTCAAGGCGCTGGATAAACTGCTGCCGACCGCCATTCAAATGGGGATCTCTTCCAGCATGACATCGCTGAGTCCCGTGGTATTCATACCGCTCCACAAGGGCCAGATGGGCTTCATGTCACAAGAGCAATTCAAGACCTTTTACTGGCCTACACTCCATAAGCTGATGCTGGCTTTGATCGAGCAGGGTTTGGTGCCCATGCCGTGTTTCGAGGCGGATTATACCGACCGGCTGGAGATAATCAAGGATATCCCTGCCGGGAAAGCCATCTACTGGTTTGAGAGGACCGACATTTTCAAGGCCAAAAAGGTATTGGGCGACCGCGTCTGTATCAAGGGCAACATACCCGCATCGCTCATGTGCACTGGCACGCCCGAACAAGTCAGGCAATACTGCAAAAAGCTGATCGATGTCGTCGGCAGGAACGGGGGCCTGATTGTGGATGGCGATATAGGTATCCCTGATGAGGCCAAGGTGGAAAACGTCAGAGCGATGACGGATTTCGTCAAAGGGTCCGGTGTCTAAAATCACCATATCATATCGTCCGTCCCACATCCGCGCCCTCTGCGATCGCATCCAGGGCCTTGCGCTGCTCCTTGGCATCACCGATAATATATAGCTCCGCGACCTTACCCTTTGCCTCCTCCGCCAGTTTAGCCGAAGGTTTCACTCCAATGGCCAGTACAACTGCATCGAGGCCGGTAACGGTTTCCTCACAGCCGTCTTTTTCATAGATGACACTATCTTCGGTGATCTCGTTAACCCGGGCTTCGGTAATAATCTTGACGCCATTGAAGGCCAGGCGCGATAAAAGCGCAGGGCGCAGCATCGTGTTGATCTCAAGGGCGATATCCTCGCTTGAAGCCACGATTGTGACCGCCTTGTTGCCCTCGGCCAAAAGGTCTGCCACCTCCGCGCCCAATTCGCCACCGCCGACCACAACTATTTTCGCAGGCGAGAGGTCCAATCGGAAGGGGACCCAGGTCTTACCGCTTAAAATATCCCAGGCGGTTACCACGTTACTGCCGCCGGCACCCTTGATATCCACCTGCGTCGGCCCGGCGCCCGTGGCTATGATCACAACGTCGGGCTTACCTTTGCTGATCTCGTCAGACGTCAGCTCAATATTGAGCTTTACGTTCACCCCGGTTTTGTGAACCTGGCGCGAGAGCCAGAAGACCGTCTCGGCCAGCTCCTGCTTGGTAGGCGGCATACAGGCCAGGTTAAGCTGACCCCCCAGTCGGTCAGATTTCTCATAAAGGGTAACTCTGTGACCTCTCAGGGCAGCTATTCGCGCAGCCTCCATGCCCCCTGGGCCGCCTCCGGCCACGAAGACCTTCTTCTTCACAGTGGCAGGCTTGATCTCAAACTCCTTTTCTCTACCTGCTGACGGGTTAACAGTGCAGGTGATGGGTGAAGCGAAGTTGAGCCGCTGCACGCAGCCCTCGTTGCAGCCTATGCAGGGGTTAATATCATCAATGTCGCCGGCTCTGGCCTTGTTGGGCAGTTCGGGGTCGGCGATGAGCGCTCGGCCCATAGAGACCAGGTCGCAGCGGCCCTCCCTCAATACCATCTCCGCTGTCAGCGGGTCCTTGATACGGTTGGCGGCGATGACAGGAACTTTTAGCACACTTTTGGCCTGTTTAGCCAGGTGTGTATAGCAGGCCAGCGGTGTGCCCATATTGGCGATATTGGAAGCCCACTGAGGCAATTTCGGCGCGTAAATGAGGTCACTGAAAACCGATGTGGTGAAGTGGAAACAGTCTATCCCCGCATCCTGCAAAACCGGCAGGAGCAGCAGCGTTTCGGGCAGCTTGCGGCCACCCGGCACGGCCTCCTCTAAATTGAGCCGGCACTGCAGAGGGTAATTCTTCCCGACCACCCCACGCATGGCAGCTATGACCTCAAGCGGGAATTTGAGCCGGCCAGCTATTCCGATACCATACAGGTCGGTGCGCCGGTTGAAATGTGGTGATAGGAACTGCGCCAGTAGGTATCCGTGTGCCATGTGGATCTCGACTGCATCATAGCCGGCCTCCACGGCCCTCCGCGCCGCTTCTTTATATTTGATCAGCAGGTCTTTAATATCGTCGAGTGTAAGCTCGACCGGCAGTTCTCCCGTGAGCGGATCGGCCAGCGGTGATACCCCCTTTGTTGGTTCACCCGTGAACATGGGAGTGGTCTGGCGCCCGGCATGCGCGATCTGTAATGCTATCTTGGCGCCATATTTGTGGCAGGCTTCGGCCAGCCTCTTCCAGCCCGGCACCATGGCATCATTCCAGATGCCCGGGCTGAAGGCCATAAGCTTGCCGGCAGGCTCGATGCAGGCGGCCTCTACGACGACGTAACCCACGCCGCCCTTCGCACGTGCCGCGTAGTAGTCCACCATCTTATCGGTGACGGCCCCGTCCTCTGCGGCAAAATTGGTGGTCATGGGCGGCATAACGATGCGGTTTCTGAGCTCCAGGTCCTTAATATTGAAGGGGCTGAACAACAGTTTAAATTCGATCATGATTTGTTCTACCTCCCCCTTAGGGCGATAACACTGCAATCATAAGATTGCCGGGCCACTGCGTGGCTCGCAATAATATCGTATGGTCTTAATCATCCGGCATCACATACCAGCTGGCCTCGGCGGCCAGGTTGGGGTCTAATAGCTTCTTCACCTGTTTTTCGTATTTCATAAAGTCCAGGCAGTAGGGTGCGGCCAACTTCTGCGCTCGCGCGCCGACGCTGAGGCAGCCTTCGAACGAGCCCATGCCCAGGTGCCATTTGGGCATTTTTTCGTCGCATTCCAGGATGATATCACGTGCGGCCTGAACGGACTCGGGATCGAGCTGATCGTAGACAACGACGCTTTCCACGTGGGAGCAGGTGTCGCCCAAGGCGGCGCCCCAGGGCGCCTCACCCGCCGCTGCCACCTTGCCCCCTGCTTCGTACTTGGCCCAGATGTCCTCGGCGGCGCGGCGTGACGCATTACTCATGGCGTCCCAGGCCTCCTGGTTGCCGAAACCGGAAAGGAAGGAGCCTGACAGCCGGAAGGCGCGTTGCGTACCCTGGCCGGTCACGAGGTTGTAGAACAGGTTTGCCTTCAGCGTGTCATCGAGCGGAAAGCTCATTATCTCCCATTTATCCAGCATGGAGTCAAGCAGCTTGGTACGGTAGGCCAGTTCCCGAGGCGAAGCGGAGTCCACCAATATGCTGCCGGCGAATTTGTAAACTTCCGCCATCTCGGGGGGAGAGTCCTTGATGGCATCCCAGAAATCGTCGTTGGACGACGTTACCAGCATCAGGGCCACGGCCACACCATTGCGCTGCAGCCCGTGCGCGATGCCTTCCTCAACGACGGCGCGGTAGAAGTCGTTCATCTGTTCCCGTCCGGGAAAAACAAGTTGGTGCACGATGAAATTCTCGGGGACGTTGTATTGATAAATATTGGGTTTGCCTTGCGGCTTGATGGATGGAGGTCCATACCAGGGGGTCATCTTGACTGCGGCCTTTGTGATGATGCCGATGCCGCCGTTAGCCCCGGAGAGCCCGCGCATGATGCCACGAAGGCTGGGCCCCGGTCCGTCGCCGCTGAACCAGCCGGCACCCGTGCCGGGAGCGCCGACCCGCAGCACCTCGCCGTCCGGTAGCACCCACTCCACGCCCAGCGGGGTGCGGCCGGCGTAGTCTGTGCTGACGCTGCTGTGGCCACAGCCGAAGTGCGAGGTGGAACTGGCGATGATGGATGCACTGGGACCGCAACCGACCGAGGCCGGGCGCAACCCCTGCTTGATGGCCTCAGTAAATAATAGCTGCACAGAGACGTAGGGCTCGACCACGGCAAAGCGGTTTTTCTGGTCGATCTCTACTATTCGATTCATGCGGCGCAGGTCAACCGGCAGGAAGGGCTTTGAGGCCGAGATGGCCGGCACCTCCCAACCAGAAGCATGGGCGCGGAACTTGATATTATACTTATTGCAGACCCTGACCACACCCTGGACTTCCTCGGTGCTGCCGGGCAGTACCACGGCCGGCGGACGTGCGGAGAACTTATCGCCGAAGTGTACCTCGTTAGCCCAGATGAAGCAGTAGCCATCCAGGATGGCTGGCTCCTCGGAGATGTTCTCCGGCCCAACCACGTCTTTCAGTGCTTTGTAGGCTTCTTTTGATAACGTCATCTCTCTGCCTCCTTGTTAGATAGCCTGCTGCACCCGGCCGATTATATATAAATCTTAAGCCGGGGAACCATTTCATGCGCGGGGTCGATGAAGTTGCGTTTGCACCAGCCTCAGACGTTGACCAGCGCCTCGCCGCCGGCCCTCACCACGCTCGGTATGGTATCACCAGTGTGGACTCTATTTATCGAACTCCGTCTTAAGTGGGGTCAATGCCTTAAAATAGGCAGCAGCAGGCTTGGTGCTTTTCATAAGCTTAGCCATGTTGCCCTTGATCTTCAACTTACGCGTCATAAGAGCTTTATTGCCGTCCAGTTCTCCCTGCAGTAGTTTTTTCCATATGGAGTAGGTCGCTGACATTTCGAATTCGGCTTTTACCTCGGTCGGGCTGTTGACCATGGTAGCTTTTCTACATTTCCCATGGTACAGGTCTACGTAATAATAAATAGGAGTTGGTTGAAGTTCATCCGCTTCGACTATATACAGGTAGTCCCCTTCATAATCCTTGGCGGCCTCTGCATATTCGGGATCGTTGTTCAGTAAACCGGCACTTTCATCCAGCCATGCCTGCGTAGCAAAAATGGGCATCTTCTACCTCCAGCATAATACAGTCCGCTAATTATAATGTTGGAACTTCAACCAGTCAATGACCTATTGACTAATAGGGTGCATTATATTCGATATTTTATTATCAACTAGAGCAAACGTTATTAATAATTTATTGACAGGCGTGCGTTGATAACATTAGAATTATGCCCAAAGCAGCCGAGTTCTAAAGATATCGTATATATAGGTAGAATACGATAAACATATAAGAGATAAATAGATCAGGCTCATTTTAATAATTGATGGAGAGGTAGATGGATAGTGAAGACAGGACACCTGAACAGTACTTGTTGGATCCTGCTGATTTTTATCTGGATAAAGCAGACGACGCCATCCACAATACTGAGTCACGGTTAACTTATGAATGGTGGTATTTTGATGCTACTTTCGACAACAATTATTCAATGGCATCTCTTTGGAAACTATCAAGCGTAGAAATGCATAACAGGCTTACTAAAGAACGGCTTATAGATTTCTCTGTTTATGATCCAACCGGTAAAAAAGTAATGGCAAAGAAGCCGTTCGATGATAGTGCTATATCAATCTCTACTGAGAAATGCGATGTAAAGATGGGCGATAATAGAGTCTATGGTGAAGCGCCAGTATATGAAATGCATTTTCTTGCCGATGGTTTAGGCGCAGACCTTGTATTTGAGAACCTTGTACAGGGTTATAGGACTCCTCCAGATGGCACGGCGTATTTCAGCATGAATCCGTTAATATATATGGGTTGGACAATTGCACAACCACGGGCAAGGGTGGCAGGCAAACTACTCCTTGACGGTAAGGAAATCAAGGTCAATGGCATAGGTTATCATGATCATAACTGGGGCAACACCCGTCTAAACGAGTTATACGACTACTGGTATTGGGGCAGGATTTTCCTTCCCGGTCACACGTTCATATATTCGGTAGGTCAACTTGGAGAATGTATGGATCATGCACCTATTTCTGTAGTCATGTCCTTTGAAGGTGACAAGCTGGTCGATATGTCACAGGAGATAATTGGCGAACCCAGTGATTTTGTAATGGATCCCGAAACGGGGATTGAGTATCCCCAAAAACTGGTTTTGAAGATAAACAGCGAAATTGTAAACGGCGAGATTACTCACAACTTAAAGAATCTGATTGAAAGCTATCCTCTACCTGAAGGTTACCCCCTGTCGGATAACGAAACTACGACGTTCGGTCACGGAGCCGTGCGTTTCTTTTCAGATTGCATTGTAGATCTATTGGTAAATGGCCGCAATGTCAAGCACAATACATCGCTAATTCACGAGTTCATGAAACCGTAGGCAACGCGGCGGTTAAAATAATTTAGAATATTCTGGTGAGTCGGGATAAATAGCCTTGGCTTAAATAGCAAATTAAAGGAGAAACGTCCATGAAAATAAAGAATACGTTAACTTATCTGCTATTTTTCATTTGTATAGGGATTATGATAATTACCACTGCATGTGTACCGGAGACCAAGCCTGCCACAGAACAGAAAGTACTGAAAATCGGTTGTCTTATGCCGTTCAGTGGGCCTGCGGCAATGTACGGTGAGCGGGGTAAAGGCATAACCGAGGTATACGTCGAACTAATTAATGAAGACGGTGGCGTAAAAATAGGCAACGATACTTACAAAGTAGAACTTCACTGGGGTGACGATCAGTTTACCCCGGCTGCGGCAGCGGCGGCGGCCCGCAAGCTTATTTACGATGATGAAGTCATTGCTATACTGGGTTATATTGGTCCAGGATTTTCGGCACTAAGTCCCGTTACCAATCCTGAGAAAGTCATACTCATTACCAGGACCGGGAGCATTATTTACAGTCCCCAAAAGGATCCGTATGTTATCTTCGGGACTCCCACAGGAGAGATAACTTTAAATCAGGCATTAGCTATTATGAAGGCACACCCCGACCTGCACGTACTGGCCTGGACCGGGACAATGGATGACCGGCGTATATCAGAATCCGCTTTTGACCTGATTGACAAGCGGCTTGAGAAGGAATTCGGCATTAAAAGTGTACGCGTTTATTATCCGGTGGGCACGACGAATTTTACACCATATCTTTCGAAGATGGCGGAACTGGGGACCGAAGTAATATTTGTCGGGGGCACAATACTCGACACTGCGTTATTGGCCAAGCAGAGATGGCAGATGGGTTACAAATGGCCCATAGGACAAACATCTGACAGCCTGGTGGATATACTCTTTGGCATCTGCGGCAAAGATGCCGCGCAGGGAATAATGGGAAACCGGGTTAATCCTCTGGAATTAAAGAAAGTCACCGTGGCGAAAAAATATCTGGATATGACACAGAGGATAAAGGACAGATACCAGGAGAAGTTCGGAAAGCCCGTAGATAATTACGGGGTGTTCTCAATATTCATCACGCAATTCTCCCAATATGCAGAGTGTGCGCAGAGCATCGGCAGCACAGATCCGGACGCTATGATGAAGGCATTCAAAGGCGGTACTTTTGATTCATTCCTGGGCAGGTATACATATTCAGGGGCCAAGACCTATGGCGCGCCTGTGGTCTTCGGATATCCCTGTGCCATGGGTGTCATCCATGGTGATAATGATGTCTATATGGGCGAATACCCACTCACAGACGCCGATATGTGGTACGACTATTTCAATCCCAAATAAACAATTCGCTCAGATGTTGATATAGGGTTCGATAATTTACGTAAATACAAGTGATAGATCTGATACTTAAATACAGAGGCAGAGGGAATTTCCCTCTGCCTATTTTGTATCCTAGAAATGAATGAATTCGTGGATCAGTGAAGCCTGGGTATCTATTTTCTCACCCTTCACGTTCAATTTTATAGCACAATCGGAGAGAAAACGGAGGTATCCGTTCCCTGCGCCTGCTTCCATCCCGGGTAAAGGATCGTTCTCTACCAGCTCCTTCACCTTGTTGGTTATAGTGCCTGTTACATTCGGGCTTTCCACCCTGAGTGCCAGCGTCTTCGGGTAATTTATTCCCGTCACGTTATCCACTGTTAGGTCACTGTAATCTCCGTATAGTTTATCGGTCAGGTCAACCAGCTCGTGCCCTTTAAAGGTGACCAGTACTGATACCGGTTTGCTCCCTGTTATCTTTGATGATTCGCCAACTGAATAAACAAATGTATAATCTCCATTCATGATCCGTCCCCAGTGCCAGAAATTGTATATATCGATCAGCATGGTATTTCCCCAGTTGTGATCGTGGTAGCCTGTGCCGCTCACGGGGATTTCTTTCCCGTCAATAATCAATGTCCCGGTGACTTTAGCCTTGGGCTGTGCTATAGCCCACCCCATATACCGTTCAGGTTCCCGGCTGAAATACGTAACACCGTCGGGGGGGTTTCTGAATCCCTGCGTAAGGTTTTCGAAAGTTAATTTACATCCCACGTTGCCCTCGAGGAATTCGACGTCATATCGTGGATAAGCGCCCTTGATATGGTTGTTGCCCATGGTAACGTCACAGGACGTCTTCGAGAAACTGCAATTGTCTTCCTTAAAAAAGGGTAGTTTGAATGTTTTTTTACCCTGGGGGTCATAAATAGCGAACTGTATTAACTTGATAGGCGTCAGCGTACCTTTTACTTTCGCATGTATATTTTGCCATGACGTTACAAATGAATACCCGTTGTCAAAAGATCCATCCATATACCACCACTCGTAGTCTTCGCCGACTGGGAACGTATGACAGGCGTCGTCGATATCTTTGAGTTGATAGGCTGCAGGGTCTATAGCGGCCACATTTGTGGATGGTGCGCAGGCTGCAAATAAAATAGATGCGATAATACAACAGATCATTAACCCGGGGACAAATTTTCTTATCACTTTCTTCTCCTTTATCTCTGGAAATTTTTCATTCTTCTTCATTTGTAGTCTTGTACCGTGGAGAGTAGCTATTTATCGGGTGTCACATACCAGGTCGATTCTGATACCAGGTTAGGGTCGAACAGTTTCTTGACCTTCTTCTCATAGCTCATGAAGTCCAGGCAGTAGGGCGCCGCCTTTTTTTGTGCGGCCTCAGCGGGGCTGAGACAACCTTCAAATGAGCCCATGCCAAGGCTCCACTTGGGAAGTAGCTCATCCACTTCAGCAATGACATCTCTCGTTGCCTGTACTGACTCCGGGTCTAGCTGGTCATATACACAAACTGATTCCACATGGCTGCCCCAATCTCCTAAGGCTGTTCCCCACGGGGACTCGCCGGCCAGGCCGATTTTACCTGCCGCCTCATATTTTGCCCATATTTCTTCTGCGCAACGTCTGGAGATATGCCCCATAGTGTCCCAGGCTTCCTGCGCTCCTACGGCGGAGAGGAATGAACCTGACACGCGGAAGATCCTCTGCGTGCCTTGACCTGTAACCAGGTTGTAAAACAATGCCCCCATCATTTTGTCGTCCATAGGAAAGGACATCACCTCGTACTTGTCCAATAATTTTTCGACGAGTTGCTCCCGGTATTTCAATTCGCCCGGGGATGCGGCGTCCACCATGAAGCTGGCAGCAAATTTGTACATCTCCGCCATTTCAGGAGGCGAGTCTTTTACCGTGTCCCAAAACTCGTCATTCGATTCGGTTACAAGCATAACACTCACGGCTACTCCACAGCGCTGCAATCCATGCGCGATCCCCTCTTCCACTATGGACATAAGGGAATCGGTCATATGTTCGCGGCTTTGAAATATCAGCTGGTATACGCGGAGATTCTCCGGGACATCATAATCATAGAGATTTGGCTTGCCCCTCGCCTTGATCGAGGCCGGTCCGTACCACGGGGTCAGCTTAACTGCCGTTCGGGTTATTATGCCCAGTCCACCGTTAGGGCCGGAGAGTCCGCGCATGATACCTCTTAGGCTGGGTCCGGGACCATCGCCGCTGAACCAGCCGGAATCCGTCCCCAGCGAGCCAACCCGCAGGATATTGCCATCCGGCAATACCCACTCGATACCCAGCGGCGTGCGACCGCCGTAGTCGGTGCTAACATTACTGGTTCCGCAGCCGAAATGTGAGGTGGAGCTGGCAATAATGGACGCGCTGGGCCCGCAACCAACAGAAGCGGGCCGCAATCCTTGCTTGATAGTCTCGGTCAACAGGAACTGGACCGAAACATAGGGTTCAACTACCGCAAATTTATTTTTTCTATCTATTTCCAGGATGCGATTCATACGGCGCAGGTCAACCGGCAGGAAAGGCTCCTTAGCCGATATTGCCGGCACTTCCCAACCGGAAGCATGAGCGCGGTACTTTATATTGAATCGATTGCAAACTTTTACGATGCCCTGCACCTCCTTGGTGTTGCCGGGCAAGACCACGGCCGGTGGACGCGCGGAGAACTTGTCGCCGAAGTGCACCTCGTTGGCCCAGATGAAGCAGTAGCCATCCAATATGGCGGGCTCCTCGGAGATGTTCTCCGGCCCCACCACGTCTTCCAGCGCTCTGTAGGCTTCGCTTGATAATGTCATTTCTCTGTCTCCTAAAAATGCTCTTCGAACATGATCCAAGATGCCGAAAATTTCTAATTTATTTTGTATTGAAGTAGTCGTACCACATATCGGCATCAGTGAGAGGGTATTCGCCCATATAGACGTCATCATCACCCTTTATGACGCCCATGGCGCAGGGATAACCGAAAACCACCGGTGCTCCGTAGGTCTTGGTTCCTGAGAAGGTATACGTTCCTAGGAAAGTATCGAAAGTTCCGCCCTTGAATGTCTTCATCATAATATCAGGGTCCGTTGTTCCGGCTCGTTGAGCACATTCAAAATACTGGGAAAGATGAGTGATTACCTGCGAAAATGGCCCGTTGTCAGTTAGGGGTTTCCCGTACTTCTGTTGATATCTATCTTTAATCTTCTGGGCCATATCCAGGTATTTTTGTGCTACTTTCACCTGCTTCAACTCCCATGGAACAGTGCGGTTGCCCATGATGCCCTGTGCAGCGTCCTTGCCGCAAATGCCAAACAAGACGTCCGGCAAGTTGTCAGAAGTTTGACCAATAGGCCATTTATATCCCATCTGCCACCTTTGCTTGGCCATCAAGGCAACATCAAGTATAGTGCCGCCCACAAAAATGACTTCGGTCCCCTGTTCGGCCATCTTCGCAAGGTATGGCGTGAAATTCGTAGTACCAACCGGATAGTAAACGCGTACGCTCTTTATCCCGAATTCCTTTTCCAGGCGCTTGTCGACCATCTCAAAAGCAGATTCTGATATACGCCGGTCATCCATTGTCCCGGTCCAGGCCAGCACATGCAGGTCGGGGTGTGCCTTCATGATAGCCAGCGCCTGATTTAACGTTATCTCTCCTGTGGGAGTACCAAAAATAACGTACGGATCGGTCTTGGGATTATAAATAATACCTCCTGTCCTGGAGATAAGGAGGACCTTCTCAGGATTGGTAACAGGACTAAGCGCTGAAAATCCCGGGCCGATATACCCAACGATAGCAATGACTCCGTCATCGTAAATAAGCTTCC
The DNA here is from genome assembly GCA_903844685.1 of uncultured Dehalococcoidia bacterium. GTDB lineage: Bacteria > Chloroflexota > Dehalococcoidia > GIF9 > UBA5629 > CAIMUM01. The sequence continues at coordinate 9,584 of CAIMUM010000194.1, read as the reverse complement.
TGGCTGCCGCCGCTGCAGGAGCCGGAGCAAACTGATCATCACCCCAGTTAAGGGCCACCTTATAGATGTCATTTCCTATTTTGATTCCACCGTCTTCATTGACCAGCTCAACATACACGTCCGCTACATATCTACCTCTTTGACCATACGTCGCAGCAGGGCCACTGAAAGGCATCAGACACCCCAATTTCAAGGTTTTTTCGGGGGCAGGCGTATTTACCGCAGGACTGCAAGCCGAAATGGTCAATATACACGGAATAATGATCAGCGCTACTGCATAAAAGACTGCCTTATTGCAATTCATTAGAAAGCCTCCTTTTGCCCACTTCCTTAGTACATAATTAAAATGCGATATTATTATTCCCTCTAAATAAGAAATGCTATATCAAGTATTATCTCCAATTTCGTTAATGTTCTACGATCATTATCAATTTACGGCTTTACGTAGAAAGATGACTCGGAGACCAGGTTCGGATCGAATGCCTTCTTGATTTTTTTCTCATATCCAAGAAAATCCAGGCAATACGGCGCTGCGGCTTTTTCGCTTGCTTCATCAAAGCTCAGGCAACCTTCGGCGCCGCCAACTGCCAAGTGCCATTGCGGTAGTTTGATGTCCGCCTCCGCCAGTATTTCCCGTACGGCTTTGATCGACTCGGGGTCGAACTGGTCGTAGCTTACAACGCTCTCGGTATGGGCAAAACTGTCTCCGAGAGGAGCAAACCAGGGATTCTCACCTGTAATCGCTATTTTACCTTCAGCTTCATATTTAGCATAGAGTTCCTCGGCGACGCGTTGCCCCAGCAGCTTTACGGAGTCCCAGCTTTCTTCGTTAACAGCTGCGGTGAGGAATCCGGTAGTAATGTTGAAGACGCGCTGTTGACCCTGTCCAGTCACAAGGTTGCGGAAAACGGGACCCATCATGTCTGGACCCATTGGGAAATTCATTGCTTCAGTTCGTTCCATGATTTTTTGCAGCAGGTCATACCGGTACTGCATTTCGCGGGGAGAACCTGCATCCATCATCAATACGCCAATGAATTTCATGGCTTCTGCCACCTCTGGCGGAGATGCGCTAACCATTTGCCAGAAGTCGTCACCTGATGAAGTGGACAGGATGGCTAAGCTTGCTGCCGGGCTTCTGTGCAGCGCAAAGGCTATGGCCTCTTCAACAACGAGAACGAAAAAGTCCGTCAATTGGTCGCGGTCGGGAAAGGCGGCTACGTTTATCTGGAAATTTTCGGGTATTTCTATATCATATATATTTGGTTTGCCGCTCGCCTTCAACGCCGGGGGGCCGTACCATGGGGTCAGCTTAACTGCAGCCCGAGTTATGACACCAAGGCCGCCGGTAGCGCCTCCGTAACCACGCATGATTCCCCGCAGACTTGGGCCGGGGCCATCACCGCTGAACCATCCTGAACCCGTCCCCAGTGTACCCAGGCGAAGGATTTCCCCGTCCGGCAATACCCATTCTACCCCCAGGGGGACACGCCCCCCAAAATCGCTGCTTGCGCTGGTGTTTCCGCAGCCAAAATTTGATGTGGCACTGGCCAGTATACCTCCGCTGGGCCCACAACCAATCGTATGTGGCCGTAATCCCACTTTCATCGTTTGTAAAAAGAGTTTCTGCATTGACACGTAAGACTCGACCACAGCGTACTTGTTCTTGGCATCTATTGCCACAATCCGGTCCATTCGGCGCATATCGATAGATAGGAAGCTCTCCTTAGAGGAAAGGGCAGGGCAACTCCAGCCGGAGGAATGTGCCCTAAACTGAATATTGAACCGGTTACATACTCTCACAATGCCCTGCACCTGTTCGATGCTTTCAGGAAGTACAACGGCAAGCGGGCGAGCAGAAAACCGGTCGTCGAACATTGCTTCGTTGGCCCAGACAAAACAGTACCCATCCAATATTGCCGGTTCTTCGGAAATATTTTCCGGACCAACTATATCTTCCAGAGCCCGGTAAGCTTCTCTTGATAAACTCATTTTCGGACCTTTTTCCTATAATGCCTCTTGAACAAGGTCGACGATATCGTAGACTTCTATCTTTTTACCGGTTTCCTTTACTGCATCCGTGAAATTGCGCTTGCACCAGCCACAGGCGCTGACCAGAGCGTCTGCGCCAACATCTTTAGCCTCTTTTAGCCTCTCGGCTGCCGTCCAGAGGGCGAACTCGGGGTAGGCTTCTTTGACTCCGCCCCCGGATCCGCAGCACCAAGCATACTCTCTAATCCGGTACATCTCCACCAGGTTGAGACCTGGTATGGCCTTAAGTATATCGCGCGGAATGTCATATACACCTTCAGCGCCACGGCGGTATTTCTTGGCAGGATCATGCACAATCATCTGTCCTGCCACTTTAATTTCCTTGCCGCTCCAATGGATCCATGGTTCAGATAGCCTTCCAAGGTGGCAGGGATCGTGATAAGTAACTTTTATGGGTACTTTCTTTTTAAGCTTAAGCGTACCTTCTTTGATCAATTTATCGAGATACTCGGTGAAATGATAGATCTCAATTTCTGGCTTCTTTCCGATCTTGTCGTAAAGTACCTTGAATGTCTGGTAGCAGCAGGAGCAGGGTGTAACTATGGTCTTGACCCCGGCTGTCTTCCAGGCCTGAATATTATGATCGGCATATTTGATCAGTTCTGCTTCATAACCCATTTCATAGGCCCGCCCGCCGCAGCAGGCCTCATCTTTGCCCATTATAGCTGCGTCTACTCCGGCTTCTTTAAGTATATTAATACCGGTCTTTACTGTCGGCCATAGTTCCTCATCAAACGAGTAGCGGCATCCTGCGTGAAAGAGAACTTCGGCTTTTCCCCCGGCAAGTTCCTTAATATCCAGCCCATCCGCCCATTTGCCGCGATCGGCCTTTTTGCGCTGCAGCATATTATCTTCTTTGCGCAATCCTTCCAGTACGGGCATATGTCCGGCGATCAACTGGCCGTCCTCAATGCACTTTATCCTGAGCTCCTGCATTACCTGTAGCGGCTCCAGGTCACGGTCGATCTTGCAGGAAACATCGCAGGCGCCGTCCATCTGGCATTGAAATATCATGTCCAGGAATCCATCAGTATACTCGATCCTGTTTCTCAGGAGAGAAAGCCCGGCTACCATGCGACCGCCTGCGGAGAAGCCGTGGAAGTTGAAGCGGGCGACGCTGGGACATACGTCGATGAAACGAGTGTCGGTCATCATTACGTGCGGTATCACCTTGCAATAACTGCAGCGGGAGTCCCTCATCATATCTTTTTCAAAATCTTTCAGAGCCATCTATATCTCCTTATCCATCATATACGCATCAATTTTCAGAAGCATAACTTGCCGGGATTCATGATGCCGTTCGGATCAAAGATCGACTTTACCTTGCGCAGTGCTATGACCGTCTGCGCATCCGGCCCAAAGGCAAACTTCGCCCATGGCCCATACGGGCGTGAGAAAAAAGCGCCCATATGTGCCAGCGTTTCACAGCCTTCACTATCTATACGGCTAACCTTTTCTGCTAAACCTTTGTTCTCGGGGTCTATCATGAGGTTAAACTCGATGTGGCAATTGGTTCCCTGTGACATTGGTTGGATATAAATGCCCATATCATCGGCAGGATAGTTGCCGTCTCCCGCCAATTCATGCATCTTCTTAATGAAACCTGGTGTCTTATCCATGGTTGTGAGGAAAAGCATATCATGACAAGCACCCCTGTACCTGAGTTTCCAGTAAGGTTCAGTGGATGGGCGGGAGATAATTTTCTGCACATCGTCGGCGCTTGCACCACCTGCAACCCTCTTGAGTTCCAGGCCAAATGACTGCGCCAACTCCAGAGAATCCGCCTTCTGGTAGTCGACCTTTTCCTGAGGCATTAGGCCGGACCCGTCAATACTGTAAACCAATATCCATGGCGGCAAACTGCCTGCCATCTCAGCAATCTTATTGCTGTCCTGGTTTAATATAGCTGACAACGTCAAGCTGTTGACAATAAAAAGTTCCTCTCCCAGCTTCTTCCACAGGATTTTGTAGGCAAAATCAATAAGTGTTTCAAGTTTATCGGAAGTAACAAGATAAGTCTCTTTTATTTTAGGCAGTGGACGGCATTTGATAGAAGCCCATGTCACAATACCCATGGTGCCCTGAGCTCCTTGAAGAAGACGGGTGAAATCGACCTGTGAGGGTCCCATGCCGCGCACCTGGGCGCGACCGGCAGCCCACTGCTCCTCCAAAGTGCCCGGGCCGAAGGCCGACCCTGTGCGGAACATGTCGCCGCTGCCGTAAATCACTTCAACACAGTAAAGGGGGTCCTGCGCTTCCCAATGAAAGCGCGGAATGGTGAACGGTTCCCTTTCCAGGAAGCTGGTTATAACCGATTTATGGCTTCGAGGTACAAGGGTGATAAGTGGTGCCAGGCCTTCCTTCTCCAGGGCGGGTATCAACTCGCCGAACGTGACTCCAGGCTCCACCATGCAAACCCGGTTTCGCCGGTCTACACGGATGATTTTCTTCATCCGGGTTAAATCGACGACCACAGCGCCTTCATGGGCAGGGATCGTATCGCCGCGGAAGTGGGGTGGGCCGGAACTCAGGGGTATTAGATTTGTGCTCGTTTCATTGGCCCATTTAACGATGGCCTGTACCTGCTCCATGGTATTGGGTTTGACCACAGCTTGCGGCCTGACCGACGCGGCAAAACTCATGTCGCCCGAGTAGTGCCCCGGTACATCATTGCCGTCAATTACATTCTCCGTGCCTACGATGTTGGATAGGCCGTTTTTTACAACCATCAGCTACCTCCTTTAGGATTTAATTAGTATGCCGCTTTCAAACAGCTTCTTAGCTAAATTGTTTCCCTTTTCAACTTCATCACCGCCGCCTATCATCTCTACAATTGGCTCACGGTGGGGTATATACATTTTCAGCAGCTTTGTTTTAATGCGATCTGAAGGGTTAATGCCGAGGTCGGCCGCCGTCCACTGAATAGGCGGTTTCTTATTAGCCGCTATCAGCGCGGCAGCAGGAATCGCACGCAAATCCCCCAGCGACTTGTTAACTGTTATCACGGCAGGTACTGCAATTTCCAGGCGCTGCCAGCCGTCGGGGAGGGCCTGCTCTATAATAATGGAATTCTCCTTGACCTCTATTGCACGCGCATTGGTGATGCAGGTAATTCCCAGCAGTCCGGCGATGCCGATGCCGGCTGTGCCGGAGTTGGTATCGGCAGCCTGTATACCTGCCAGAACCAGGTCGAACTGTCCCAGCTTCCTGATAGCTTGAGACAGAGCTACCGCGGTGGCAAAGCCGTCCAGGTCGGTGAAGGCGGCATCATCGAGCAGGACCAGTTCGTCAGCGCCGGCGGCCAGGGTCTTGCGCAGCACGGCCTTCGAAAGTTTGTACCCGAGGCTGAGGGCCGTCACCCTGCATTCCTGCGAGTCCTTGATTTTCAGAGCAGCTTCCATTGCGTTCTCGTCATAGGTGCTGATTACGGGCGGCGTGCCCCGGCAGGTGATATGCCTGCCATCAGGATCAACCTGGTAAACCGAAGGTGGAGCCTCGGGGTCGGGAACCTGCTTAATACAGACAACGATATTCAACAATAGAAAAGCCTTTCACATAGAGGTAAATAGTATTCTGCCTCCTCACCATTATTAATACGAATATATTACGTTAAAATATCACAGCCAATCAGATAAATCAATTCATTGACATTACGAATCTGCTGTTGTATAAATTGTAAATTCGTTTTATTGCAGGACAGGTACTTAGACATGGCATCTGTAGCTGATAAGCCCTGGCTGAAAGCCTATGATTTCGGCGTTTTTAAGATTCCGGAAACCTTGCGGCCGTATCCCAACGTAACCGTAGACTACTACGTTGATAGAAACGCCTCTGAATTCCCGGATATACCCGCGATCAATTTCATGGAGAGGATTATTACTAACTCTGAACTCAAGGACTTAACCGACCGCTTTGCCAACGCGCTCTCACACCTTGGGGTGATGAAAGGCGACCGCGTCGCTACCCTGTTGCCGAACTGCTCGCAATTTCTGATAAGTGATTTCGGCATTTTGAAAGCCGGCGCCTGCCATGTGCCGTGCAGTGTCCTGCATAAGCCTGCTGAACTGCTCCGCGATATTAATACTGCCGGCATAGAGACGGTGATATGCTCGGATACCTCCCTGGACCTTCTCAGGTCAATCAAGGACCGGACAAAGGTCAGGAATATTATAGTGACTTCCGCGCTGGATTATTCGCCGGGACCTCCCGAATTAATAGATATTCCGGGTACCATGCAGTTCCGCAAGCTGCTTTCAGACTTTGAGCCACGGAAACCCGATGTGGAAATGAATGTCAATGAAGACCTGGCTGAATGTATTTTCACCGGTGGGACCACCGGTGTGCCCAAAGGCGTAATGCTGACGCATGCCAACAAGGTGGCAAATCTACATCAGTCGTTTTCTCCCATAAAGCCGTTCGAGGAACACATCAGGGGGAAGGCATCATACCTGATCTCAACGCCGCTGTATCACATAACCGGGCACCATACCTCCCAATTCGCTTTATTCATGACCGTACAGGTTATCCTGGTTCCCGATCCCAGGGACATTGACAATCTGAAAGCGTTGCTGGAGAAACACGTCCCCACCATATGTTCCTGCGTACCCACTCAGTATGCCAAACTGGTTCAAAAGGGCCTGTCCAACTTGCCCACAGCTTTTACATCATCAACGGCTGCTTTGCCCGAAGAGACATCAAGGCAGTTCAAAGAGAGCACAGGGAGCACGATAAGTGACAATTATGGTATGAGCGAGGCAGGGGGCGTGACGCACTCAAATCTCGCGGTATCCGCTCTTGTCGAAAGGAAAAAGCCCGGCTCCATCGGTGTTCCTGTGCCTGATACAGAGGTCAAGATCATCGACCTGGAAACAGGCAATGAAGCGGCCGACGGGAAAGAAGGTGAGATGTGGATTCGCGGGCCCCAAATTATGAAGGGATACTGGCCTACACCGGGCAGCGGCCTGGTTGACGGGTGGCTGCCTACTGGCGATGTTGTACGTATGGATGATGATGGATATTTCTATATTACCGATCGCATTAAGGACATGGCCAACGTATCAGGAATGAAGGTCTATTCCATCCTTGTTGAGCAGGTTTTGAATCAGCACCCCGGTGTGGCGGAAAGTGCTGCTGTAGCTGTACCGGATGCGGAACGGCCGGGAAGTGACCGAGTCAAGGCTTTTATCGTGCTGAAGAATGGATATGAGGATAAGGTTACTCCGGATGAAATCATCCAGTTCTGCAGGGAGAGGCTTGCACCTTATGAAGTCCCCAGGTATATTGAATTCAGAAAAGAGCTGCCGCGCAGCCCCATAGGGAAAGTGCTAAAGCGTCAACTGAGGGATAATGAAGGCTGATTATTGCCGCGTTCAGAATTGAAATGGGGAATCCGCAAAAAATAATATATTTAGGAGGACTATCGATGAAGGCTGAAGACATCAAAAGGATTGCAATCGTTGGTGCCGGTGACATGGGTCATGGTATTGCTGAGGTTGCTGCAATGGCAGGTCATAAAATTAACCTCTACGATATCAAGCAAGAATTTGTGGACAGGGGCATGAACAAGATTAAGGAGAGCCTTGCGAAGCAGGTTTCGAAACAGAAGATGGCCCAGGAAGCAATGGATAAGACAATGGGTAACTTTACCTGTTTTACGATACTGAAGGATGCCGTAAAATATATAGATTTCATGGTCGAAGCTGCCCCCGAAATCCTGGATCTTAAACAGAAGATATTCAAGGAGATTGACGAGCATGCTCCCAAGCATGCCATCCTGGCTTCAAATACATCTAATATGAGCATTACCAAGATGGGTGGTGTCACCAAAAGACCGGACAAGGTCGTCGGACTTCACTTCTTCAATCCGGTTGTAATGATGGCCCTAGTCGAAGTAATTCGGGGTGAGAAGACGTCTGATGAGACTATGGATGTCACATATAATTTAATGAACACGTGGAGGAATTTCAGGGGTGCGATGGTGGCGGTGAGGGTTGAAAAAGACACCGCCGGATTCATTTATAACCGGGTCGGGTCCCCGGCAGGCATATACCTTATGGAAATATTGCAGCGCAAGCTTGTCACTCCTGAGGGGGTCGATGCTAAAGTTCGCGCAGTTGGTGCGCCGATGGGACCCTATGAAACTATGGACTACACCGGTCTGGACATAAACTATCACGGTATGCTGTATTTCGCCGAGGTAATGTCCTCCGACTACAAACCACGCAAGTGGCTGGAGGACATGGTCAAAGCTGGTACACTTGGCAAGAAGACTGGTAAAGGTTTGTTTGAATGGCCTGGTGGAGCTCGGCCCAGCATCGACCCCAAGAAAGCAGACCCGAATTTTGACCCGATGGATATGGTCTGTCTGCAGGTCAACGAAGGCACTAAACTCCTTGAACAGGGTGTCGCCCGGAGCGCGGCTGAAATTGATTTAGCGATCGTAAATGGTAGTGGGGGTGTGTTCGGGCCCTTCGCAATTGCCAAAGGAATGGGGTGGGACAAAGTAGCTGAGCGGTGTGAAAAGATTGCCAAGCAGTTAGACATAAAATGGTTCCTGCCGACCGAGATGCTTAAAAAGGGCGATATTAAAATTTAAAGATTCATTTGGAGGGCCTGACCTAATGACAGATCCAATATATGAGAAACTGAGGCTTGCATTACAATTACGCGGCGGTTCTATGCCAGCGTTGAATTGCCCTGAATTTATTGCGCTGGTAAAGTACTTATTTACACCCCAGGAAGCTGAATTAGCGTCAGAGTTGCCCATTCTCCCCACTCCTATTGAGGGCATAATTGAAAAGCTCGGTCAATCTCAGGAAGAATTACGGGAGACACTGGAAAGGATGGCTGATAACGGGGTAGTTTTTGCATCCGATCGTGAAAATGTCCGCTATTATAGCCTCATGCCGCTCTTGCCCGGGATCTTTGAAATGCAGTTTCTTAAAGGTACCATCGATGAACGCTCTGTGCGTTTGGCACATCTCTTTGAAGGCTACTACCACGCTGTAGAGCAAATGGTTATAGAAACAGATTTGAAGTCTATCCCATTCCCTATGGCACGCGTAATAACTGTTGAACAAGAAATACCTGCAGGGTTTGAAATACACCCTTATGATAAGGTTTCCCAATATATAGACAAAGCCGAATATATAGCAGTCGGGATCTGTTACTGCCGCCATTATGGCGAATTGCTGGGACGCCCGTGCTCAAAGCCAAAGGACGTGTGTATGGGATTTGGCCCTGATGCCAAATACATAGCCGATAGAAAATTCGGCCGGCTTGTAACCAGGGAAGAGGCCCGCTCAATTTTACGCCGGGCCGAGGGAGCCGGGTTGGTCCATTGTTCCAGCAATATGACTAAATATGTACAGTTCATCTGCAATTGTTGTACTTGCCACTGTGGTATCCTCCAGAGTATGAAGAAATATAATATGCAGGGTTCAGCCGCCGTCTCAGGTTTTATCACTGAATTTGATCCGGAGAAATGTACTGCGTGCGGTGACTGTGTTGACAGGTGCCCCATGGAAGCGCTT
>CAIMUM010000193.1 GCA_903844685.1 uncultured Dehalococcoidia bacterium | reverse complement strand
TTCCCACGATTAAATAGACGTTCAAGCAACCAATTATTGGTAATAGTAGTTGGCTTGCTACCCGGAATCATTATTCTTCTTTGGCCTATATTAATTTGGCAAAATAATGTATTAAAATGGCCTATTGCCGCAGCATTCCTCATATTTTGGGGTGGACTATTTATACTCGCCCCCATTTTTAATCGAAATCTTAAAGGAAATTACAGAGATAAGTTATATGCACAGCAGATAAGCGATGCCGCGGACATAACCAAACTACTGATACTAGTAGGGTGGATACCCGAAACACAGGCAATTGAAAATAAATCCTATAGTGAGACTATCAAGGCTGACGCTTATGAAAATGGTACGATAAGTGACCCTGAAACTAAACAACTGTATGATGCCATGGTTAAATCAGCGGGTCTCCATATCCAGGGCGGTATGACGATGTTTGAAGGATTTATAAAGGAAATCCCCAAGGAACTTGTAGATAATAAATACAATTTGGTTCAACGTGCCTGGGACGAAGCTATCAGAACTAACGCTCACCTCATAACTTCCGAACCTATTATTTGTGTTCCCCGCGAGCCAATGTACCCAGATAATTATGACTATTTCTATTATAAGCGTGAACTTTACAAAGTCAGAAAATCTATCTCAATTGATTCTGCCAATGTTAAAAGAAATAATGCTTATCGCGCAAATGTCAATAGTGCCCTAAATATCTTAATTGCGCGAGACTGCAAGACGGACGAAGAAAAGAAAGCGCGGATATATAGTGAACTTATAAATTTAGCCATTGACTATAGGCGACCACGAAGTGGCAACTCTTTCCCAGTCTATAAGGACCAAAATAATAATCTTGTGCCTTATGAATGTTATAAAAATGCTAATGAATTTGCGGACTCACTATATATAAAGCACAATCCCGTTATGCAATATGTGTGGGATGTAGCTACGGGGAAACCGATAGTTGATTTCAATAACTTACCTCTTAAAATAAAATTAGCGATTCCAACTAAATTTGTGACTGCTTCTCCCGCGCTAAATCAGAAGGAAATTAATTCAATTGGAATTACTAATAACTCCACGCCACGACGTATCGCAATAGCTATTTTTAGTGCATTTATTATTGTCTTGCTTCCTGTACTATCCCATAACCATGGAATGGATATAGCATCTCATCAAGTGGATTTCGTCACATTCTACACACTAGAGGATGGCGGGCCCTACATCGCCTATCGAATATATGATAGTCACGTTATCTGCACTACGATAGGTGTGAGTCGGCTTGATAGGACTATCTCGGTCTTCACTAAAGCTTCTATGAAGTATATTCAAATTAAGGCGATTGGCCCGCTCATATATTAACAGACGGCCAACGGTGACCTATAAAACTTCATGCTATCCTGAAAGCTAAAAGATCGGGTACACTTATTTACCATCTCCAAGCTTTTTGGACGCTCGTCGCCTAATTCAGATCATAGCTGTAATTTTGGCGTTAATTTGGCGTTAAAGAGGAAATAACGGGTTTTCCCAGAAAATCACCACAGATTTAAAATAAGGGAAAAGGTTTTAACGCATTTGTTCTATTTTATAGCTGTAGGAATGCCTTTGCCCGTCTCACATAGGATTACGAAACAGCTGCTCTACCACTGAGCTACGCTGGCATACTTTTTAGTATACCCTGACCGAACGATGACGAGCAAGGAAAGCACTCCTCCTTCTACCCAAACCTCTTATCAAGGCAAATACACCTCGGCCTCGGCCACGCCCACCGTATTGCCCTGCTCGTCTTTAGCCCAGATATCCAGGGTGACGAAATCCTTGCCTTTACCAATAGGGTGCTTCTCGGTCACCGTGGCGCCGTAGATGCAGGTCGCGTTCACGGGCACCGGCCTGACCAGCTTGGACTCGATGCGCTTCAGCCGTCCGCCCGAGGGATAGGCCCAGTTGGTGACGACCTTACACATCAGCGACATGGTCTGGTTGCCGTGCATCACCGTGACCGGCAGGCCGAAGACCTGCGCGGTTTTACACCACTCAGGGTTATTGTGCACCGGGTTATAATCCATGGAGCCTGCCGCGTGCTGCCAGATGACCTCCTGGTTGACCATCTGCCTGACCTCGGGAAGAACGTCCCCGCAATTAACCGATTCAAAAGTAATCTTCTTTTCCATCTCTCTATACTCCTTCGCTCAGGCCTGGAGGGCATGCTCCCCTTTGAGGAACTTTAAAACGTCCTCCCGCGTGCGCGGCAGTATCAGCGTCACGAAATAGCGGATCTTCAGGTTGCCGTGCTGGTCAAAGGTCTCCGTCATGTAGCGCATATAATACTTGCCGCGCTTGATCCACTTGTCGTGGCCCTTTATCTTCATGGTCAGGATATCCCCAACTTTGATTGGATCGTAATACTCGATGATCTGGCCGGGGTTCCTGGCGCCGGGCGTCCTTATCCAGCTGCCGTGTCCCTTCCTCATCAGGAAAAACCCCACCTGCGTGCCGAACATGGGATGCGCAACGATGCCGTCATGGCCACATTTGCGGGCGTACTTTTCATCGTAAAAGATGGGGTTATCATCAGGCACCCCCTCTGCGTAGGCTGCCAGGTCCTCCGCCTTGACCTCGAATTTCATGGGCAACTCGCTCTCCCTGCCGATCTCTATCTCGTCCCAGAACTCATACTGGTCGATGTCCTCTTTCACCAGGAAATCGGCGCCGAACTCCTTCTGCTTGGCGGACTTATGATACTTAGCCATCTCTTCCAGGTATCCCATGACTATCAACCTCCTTATTCAGATCTTATGCTTGGCATAGTATACCACCGAGGTAAAGCCAGCGGCCGGGGCGCTAGCCGTCATAGCGCTGGCCGGCCCGATATATACGTTTACACGCAGGAATCAAACGGTATAGTGGATATAAAACACTTTAGGGACGAGACCGAAGGCACGCTCCTGCAATTCCAATCCGTAGGGGCGGGTTTAAAAACCCGCCCGTCGCGGGCGCACCTGCAGGTACGCCCCTACGTATTTATCAGGGCTACTTATTAGCCTCTTTCATTATGTAGCGGAAGGTGCAGTGGTCGGGCTGTCCTACGTGGTGGCGGTCGTTCAACACCAGCTTGACATCGGGATTATAGCTCTCGAGTATGGCGTAGTCTGCATACTTACAATAAATCTTCGCGTAGTCGCCCACACCAAGCTCGCGCGCGGCGTTCCAGAAGGTGCATTCGCCGGCCTTGACGACCAGGTCGTTGTTGTCCAGGTCGGGATGCGGGTCGAAGTTGATGCTGTCGATGTCGCTGTAAATCAGCCAGTTCTTGAGCGTGATCGGTTTGCCCAGATCTTTAACGATTGCGGCTATACGCCT
>CAIMUM010000192.1 GCA_903844685.1 uncultured Dehalococcoidia bacterium | reverse complement strand
TAATCTCAAGTTGTTTTGCAGCCAATGGATATTGGTGGGTTCCAGCGATTATATATATTGCTGTTTTCGCAATTCCCCTCATCATAATCAGAAAATTCCTTAAGGGAACCTTAAATAATAGCTCGTTGAAGCGGTAGCCTGGGGATAAATGATATAGCCCTCCGGGCCGACAAAGAAGGTCCCATCAGAGACCAGCGACAAAAGACGCCACAGGACCGCAGCGCCATTTTCCCCTGCGTTGACCGACAGATATGGGGGTAGATGGACGTAATATACGAGTTGGCCAATTTAAAAGTAAGAGTCTCGCCCACGACCACCACGACTTTACCTCTCAAATCATATGCGGTGAAATCGGAGGAGGCGGCCTTACACTATACGGGACGGATGAATAGTCAAAATATCATAACTATTTAACTTTCTGCCTGGTTATTATATTACTAATCTATATCTTTAATGCTAAGATTTTTTAATTGCTATTTGTGACTGACACGTCTCAATAACAGGCAGCAATCAATAGGAAAAGGTATATAAAGAGGGTGGAATATCGAAAGTAACTTATAAAAATCTTCAGGCAACTTTTAACAATATCAAGGTTTATGACGTGTCGATGTCGCAGGCAATATATTTTTGGAGGTACATACATTGAAAAAAATCGTCTTTCTCTCTTTATCAGTATTATTATTACTGGTTCTCATCCCGGGTTGTGTTACATCTCAAACTCCGCCAACAGCGACTACCCCCCCGGTTATTGGCGCCTTTAGCAGTAATCCATCTGCGGTTAATTCCGGTAACCCGTCAGTCTTGTTTTGGAAGGTTACCGGGGCTACATCGGTGAGCGTAGACCAAGGTATAGGACAGGTAGATGTTGCCGGAGTCAAGGTAGTGTCGCCGGTTACATCCACTGTTTATACTCTAACCGCTACCAACTCCGCCGGTACCGTTACCGGGTCAACGGTGACTAATGTCAACTCAGGTCCATTGCCCCCGGCTGGAATACCGGTTATCAAAGTATTTAGCAGCAATCCATCTGCGGTTAATTCCGGTAGCCCGTCAGCCCTATTTTGGAATGTTACCGGCGCTACATCGGTGAGTATAGATCAGGGTATCGGAAAGGTTGATTTTGTGGGAATCAAGGTAGTGTCACCGGCTATATCCACTGCATATACTCTAACCGCCACCAACTCTGCCGGTACCGTTACCCAATCAGCGGTGACCACTGTCAACTCAGCATCGCTACCCCCTGCGCCGATAACCTTGAATGGTATCAGCATGAATGCTATTCCAGGTGAAAGCGGGTCAATGGTCAAGAACGGTAGGACCTACACCAAGTTGCCTTCTATCTGCGTTGGTGACAATGGAAACGACCTTGCCAGCCGCGCTTTCTTAAGCTACGATATTTCGTGGATTCCCAGCAATGCAGTGATAGACGAGGTGGTACTGTCCCTGGGCGGATATACTTCAACCGGTTTACCAACATATACAGATCCAGTCTACGGCCCCCAGTACGGCAACTTTGGCGCACTGGAGATTTACAGGGTCCAGTATGGTACATTTGAAAATCTCGATACACTGGCCTATAACGATCCGGGGCAACTGATAGCCTCGGGCAAAATAACTAACTATCCGATGGTCTCGCCCTGGAGCTTAGCAATTAAAGATCCTGCAAGCGGGAAATCCAGTGTCCAGGGGTTAGTCATAGCCGGGCAGCCCAGGTTCCAGTTAAGGATGCAATTTTTCACGTCAACTAACTGGAATGGCGTGGCAGACACGCTATGCTTTGACAAAACCACGTTGATGGTTAAGTACCATTTACCTTAAAGAGCCACATCCTTGTTCAGCCGGAATGCAGGAGTAAGGTTCTTCCTGTAACGCCAATATATGGAAACATACCAGGGTCAGGACGCCGGGTTTGCCCGTCGTCCTGACCCTATTGTCTTTAAGAGTAAGGACGTATCGATGTCACAGTCAATACTGAGCCATCAAACACCAACGGCTGTTTCAACCATTATGCTAATATCACTATATATAAGATCTCCGTATATCAACTGGAAATCAGCGCAGATACAAAAAGCTACAACGGCAACTGCAGGCTGCCGCCTTTTGATAAGTTGAGAGAACCGCCGGGAGATGCGTGTTAGTAATTTAATACGGCTTTAGCTTCCAGAACTTCCTGGACCACTTTTCCAGCTTTAACCAACTGCGCCTTATCAATCAGCAAATCAGGGGTTATCTTCCGGGATTCGATGCAGGGGATGCATACGAAAATCTGGCCGCCGAACTCAAGGAAGCTGGATGAAGTCTGCATTTCTATTGAGGAAATTGCAAGATAGAGCCTATAGTAACCGACATTGAGAGCGTTGAGGAATCAGTCAAGCTATACATTGAAGGCAAGCTGCCTAACCTGATCAACAGGGTGCACTAACTCTACTGGATCCACTTCAGGGGTCTGGGCGACTAATCGGTCAACGAGTGTGTTTTACTATGGGAAGTGTACCCATTACTATAAGTTAACCAACATGCAGGATGC
>CAIMUM010000191.1 GCA_903844685.1 uncultured Dehalococcoidia bacterium | reverse complement strand
GTGCCCGGCGGCAGCTTTCCCTCCGCGAAATTCTCGCAGCATGACAGCCCCCGCCTGCAGGCCTGGCATCCCGGCTCGATACCTCGCGCCTTGCAGTTAAGCAGCGGGCAGACGGTCACAATGTCACCGGCCTGGAAACCCGGCACACCGGCGCCAACCTCTGTGATAGTGCCTGCTATCTCGTGTCCCAGCACCGATGGGAATGAGGTGTAGGCCGACCAGGCCGGCGAATTTTTCAACATTATGGTATTGACATCGCTGGCGCAGACGCCGCAACGCCTGACTTTTATCTTTACCCAGTCTCCCGAGGGCAACCTGGGTTCGGGAACATCTACCATGCGAACCGCGGAGAGAGGCCCTGAATAATGGGCACTCTTAATGCCCGCACCGAAGATTTTCAGCGCCAGGAATTGTGGTACTGAAACATCGAATTGTAATGCTTTCATATCATCCTCCCTGTGAAGTAACTGGCATTTGCTCAATAGCCGTGCTCTTCATTCCACTTGCGTGTTTCGTCCAGCATGGCATAGTAGTTCTCGATTTTAACGTAATTAGCCACGGAGTTGCCGGTACCCATGCAGTAGCCTCCTCCCGGCGCCAGGATTGTTACTTTGCCGTTATATCCCTGATCACCTTGTAGAGCGGCTTCAACCTGTCGTACATCTTGAGGTAGACCTCGTTGTACAGCCTGTCGTATATGCGCCGCGTATCCTGGTTGGGCTCGAAGACATCACCCAGGTGGGTCATCTCGCCAACGGCAGTCTTGAAATCGGGATGCACCTTAACACCTACGGCTGCATCGATGGCGGCGCCCAACCCGGAAGCCTCGTAAACATGCGGCCTGGCGGCCGGCAAGCCGAATATATCAGCGGTCAACTGCATGGCGGCATTGCTCTGGCTCCCTCCTCCGGCAACCCGCAGGTCGGTCACCTTGACGCCGCTGCGTTTTTCTGTCTTTTCGCGGCCTTCGCGCAGGGCATAGGCCAACCCCTCCAGCATGGCACGGTAGATGTGCGCCCTGGTATGGTTGTCGCCGAATCCCACGATGGCGCCGCGCGCCTCGGGACCGGGGAAGCGCAGGCCGGGCGACCAATAAGGCTGCAAGACCAGCCCGTCCGAGCCGGGCGGAACGGATTTCACCAGGTCGTCGAAGAGCGTCTCGGGCTCCACGCCTTTCTCATCCGCTATGCGCTGCTCGCGCAGGCCGAACTCCTGTTTGAACCAGCTTACCATCCAGTAGCCGCGGAATATCTGTATCTCAAAATTGTAGAGCATAGGCACGGCCGCCGGGTAGGGCGGGATAAGGGGAATGACCTCGATGTACTTGCCGTGCGTGGTGTTGATAGTGGCTGTGGTGCCGTAGCTGAGGCAGGCCACGTTAGGCTCCAGCGCGCCCGACCCCAGTACCTCGCAGGCCTTATCCGCCGCGGCGGCAATTACCGGCAGCCTGGCCGGTATGCCCGTCGCCTCGGAAGCTTTGGCGGATATCTCGCCCAGCACCTGGCCCTGGGTTATCAGGTCGGGCAGCATCTTCGGGTCAATCGGTATGGCCTGCCACTTCCAGCCACGTTTACCCTCCCAGTCCTGGCTCTTGTAGTCGAACGGGATGTAACCAACCTGGCACCCCTTTGAGTCAACGAATCTGCCGGTCAACTGGTAGGACAGGTACCCGGAAAGCAACAAATATTTATGGGTGTTCCTCCATATTTCGGGCTGGTGCGTACGTATCCAGTTGGCCTCGGCCTCAGCCTGCAGGTAGCCCACGGTCTCGCTGGCCCCGGCCACCGCAAAAAGTGCGCCCCAAAGCCCTCCCAGCGGCGGCAGCCCCTCAGTGCGGCGCTGGTCAAGCCAGATGATGGCCGGCCTGAGCGGTTCGCACTTATCGTCCACATTGACCATGCTGGCGCGCTGCGTGGTAAGCGCTACCGCGGCAAGGCTATCTCTTTTTACCTCCGGCTTCTCCCACAGTGCCCGGCAGGCCTGCGCGATGGATTCCCAGTATAGTTGCGGCCTCTGCTCGGCCAGACCCGGGGCATCGGAATAATAGGGTTCGTAGGCCACCCTGGATTTGGCGATCAGTTTTCCTTTCGGATCGAACAACAGCACCCGGACGCTCTGCGTCCCAACGTCGATGGATAGCAAGTTTTCGGCCACGGTCAACCTCCTTAATTTCTTATTTCCTGAATCCCCATCGTTTCTCCATCTGCTCGGTTGTCATATCCAGTCCCAGCGTGCCACCGGGATTCATTACATGGTGCGGGTCGAAATGGTCGCGCAGGGCGCGAATTAATTCGAACTGCTGTTTGCCTATCTGCCCTTCCAGCCAGGGCCCCGTCTGCTTGCCGATACCATGGTGGTGGCTCATGGCCGCCCCGGCCTTCTGGATAGCGTCGAGTACACCGTATTGCAGTTCGAGGTACTCGTTGATCTCCTTCATTTTAGCCAGGAAAATAAAATACAGGTTGCCGCCCTGAGGATAGGCATGCGACAGGTGCGTCATGCAAATAGTGTGCGGGCGCGACTTGATATAGGCCCTGACCTCGCTGTGCACACTGGCCAGGTTATCCCACCTTACTGCACATTCCAGGGTATCTATCAATACTCCATAATCCATCAGGTCCTCGCGCATGAAGGGATCGGTATAACGGCTCTTCTCCCACGATTGGGTGACCTTGGCCACCGTCAGGCTGAATGCATGGTATCTCTTGAAGATGCTCTTGACCTTCTTATCGATCAGCCTGGCTAAATCTCTATCACCATCCGCCAGTCCGATGAACATACAACGCTGCATGGGCTTGTATCCAAGCAATTGCAAGATCGAATCGACCGGGGTGCCGTGCACATGGTACATGCGCATGGCCACGTCCGTCTCCTCCGGGTCGGAGAGGCGGAATACCGAGGGGAAGCCGAACTCACCCTGCATCACCTCGCGGCAGGCCTCAAGCCCATCCTCCCAGGTCTTGAAAAGGTAGGAAAACCGGCGTCTATTTTCCGGTTGGTAACGGCACAGCCTCAGCGTGCAGCTTACCAGTATGCCAAAGGTGCCCTCACTGCCTATCATGATCTGGTCGAAATCCGGCCCGGTGGCCGAGCGCGGGAAATCCGCAGTTTTGAAACCTCCGATCGGCGTCACATATTCCTGCGAGATAACCATGTCTTCTATCTTGCCGTAATAAGTGGAGTTCTGACCCGCCCCCCGCGTTACCACCCAACCACCCACGCTGGAATGCTCGAAAGACTGCGGGAAATGCCCGACCGTATAGCGGCGTTTCGCACCCAGCGTTTTCGGAGCATCGTTCAGGATACGTTCCAGTTCTGGTCCCATGATGCCCGGCTGGACTGTGACGGTCTGGTCGGTCTCGTTGATGCTGACAACCTTGTTCATATGTGCATTCATATCCAGGCAGATGCCACCCTTGACCGCCTCCTTACCGCGTGTCACGCTGGAATTGCCGCCCGCAGCGTACAGCGGCAGCCGGTTTTCGTCACAGTACTTGACTATGGCTTCGACGTCCCGCCTATCGCGCGGGCAGATAACGGCATCAGGGAGGTTCTCCAAGATATGATAGCGGAGGCGCAGGACATCTATGATGGCTGCGCCGTAAGAGGCGCGTGTCCGGTTATAGGTATCGGTGAGAACATTATCCGCGCCGGTCATATCCTTCAAAGCTGTTATCTGGTCGGACGATAATTTGCAGGGGACATCTATATCGATCTCCTCCACGCAGAGGCTGGGCTTTTGAAATTCCTCATCCTTCATGCCGAAAGCGTCTTTGAGCAGGTGGAACATGCCGGGGTTGGGATGCTTGAAGCCTTTCGGATCACCGTATTTAATCAGGCTGCGGTAGGAGCGCGCCGGCGCTTCCTCCTCGCACCACTGCGGGTAGAATCCATGCTTGCTTGCCATGTCACCCTCCTCTGATCAGGATTTCTCAGATTAGTATTTATGTACTGCAATCCAGCAGGCTTCAACCGGGTTTGGGGCTGTAATACGTCTGCCAGGTATTCAAATAGGCCGTTGATTCCTGCTGCCAGCGCTCGTCATTCCATCCCAATTCCGCCTGCGTAATAGTGCGAATGCGTTCGAGGTGCTCTTTGGCCCCTTTGGGCAGCAGCATGCCTATCCTGACCCTCCACATGAGCAAATCGGCCAGGTGCACCACACCCTCCTCACGCGCCGCCCAGCGCAGCTCTGCCCAGATGTTCGGCAGGTTGCCGATGCGCTCCAGTTCCCCTGCGCCGGCGGTCCTGATAAGTTCCGCCGTATCGCCTCCGTGGCGCCCTTTGATATAGGCCAGGGTAGCCGGGTCGATATTGGGCGCCTTGATATCCGGCTGCCGGGGGAAGACACGCTTCAACTTGATGACAGGCAGCTTGCCCAGCTTGGCCAGCACGACCATCACCGTCTGCCTGGCCATGATGCGGAAGGTGGTATATTTGCCGCCGGTAATGGTTATCAGGCCATCCTCCTGCCAGAGAGCGTGCCCCCGCGATTCCTTGCCCGGGGTGTCGGCGCCTCCCTTGATAATCGGGCGCACGCCTGAGAAAGAAGATATCATGTCGCTTTCCTTGAGGCCGAGGGTGGGGAATAGGAATGAAGCCGCTTCCATCATGTAGCTTATCTCATCACCGCTGGCAAAAGGCTCGGAATACCTGCTGTCCAGCGCCGCGTCGTCGTCGATATCGGTTGTCCCGAGGATAGTGGTGCCCTCCCAGGGTATTACAAACATGGCGCGGTTATCCTTGGGGTGCAGCAGGGTCAGAGCGTCCTTCATCGGCAGCCGTTCCCGCGGGAAAATGAGGTGGCTGCCACGCAACCTGCGCAGCCTGGCGGGCTGCGAGATCTGGCCGCGGACGATATCCGCCCAGGGGCCCGAGGCGTTGACCACTACCCTGGCTTTTATCTCAATCGTTTTGCCGTCCTGGGAAGAGGTATCTTTCAGGGCAACACCGCATACCTGGCCCTTGCTGTCCTTCAGCAGTTTCTCCGCCTTAGCGTAGTTGAGAGCTGTGCCGCCTGCCCTGACCGCTTCCTGGATAACCCGCAGGACGATGCGGCTGTCATCCATGGCGGCATCGTAATACAGGTACCCGTCCATAAGCCCATCCGCCTTCAATACCGGGTACTCTTTAAGTATCTTCTCTTTGCTATAGGGATGATGGTCCCACTTGGGGGCCAGGAGGTCGTAAATGGCAATGATGGCGCCAATCTGCTTGGTTTTTATATGGTAACGCTCGAAATTGGGAAAGATGAAGCCCAGCTTGGTGACCAGGTTGGGCGCCTCTCTAAGTATCCATTCCCGCTCGCGCACCGAC
>CAIMUM010000190.1 GCA_903844685.1 uncultured Dehalococcoidia bacterium | reverse complement strand
GGCTCCCACCAGGCGCCCAGGTAAACGGGTGATTTTACCCGTTTCTGCACTTCGTCCGCCTCGATCCAGTCCACACCAGTCAATCCCAGCTCCTTCACCAGGTGCACCTCTTCGCTGATACGCTTGACGTAAGCCGGTGTCGTGGCGATGCGCAGGAAACCCGGCCTTTCGTAGTCGCATTCCAGCTTATGCTCCGCTACAAGCTCTCCCACTATATCGACCGCCCTCTCCATGTAGTGGTGGGACTGTTTGGTCTTCTCGGCGCCGAAGAGCATCTTGGTGATGGACATCATCAATCCAAAGGTGGTCATGGCAAAGCCCGCGTTGCGCCCCGATGCGCCCCAACCGATGACCCACCCCTCCAGTACGGCTACTTTGAGTGAAGGTTGCGCCTTCTTCAGGTAATACGCTGTGGCAATTCCTGCGAAACCGCCACCCGCGATAGCCACGTCACATTTCAGGTCGCCTTCCAGAGGGGGGTTTTCCCTGTACGCTCCCGAGTTGCCCAGCCAGAAACTTTTCTCTGCATAATCTTCAGCCATCTCGCCTCCTTAAAGTCGCACCGCCTGTGCGCATATCTGCAAATCTCTGAATACTATACACCAAGGACAGGCGGGTATCAAGGGTTAGTCCCCTGGTCAGGACAACCAGCGTAGTGCATGTCTTATTGTTTATTCGTATGTATACAGTACTTTAATACCAGGGACTATTTAACCCCCCGTACTAAAGTTCCGCCTTACCCGGTACCTTCAGGTGATGGTATTCATCACATTCGCCATATATACTGCACTCGTATCGGAATTTTTAGGCAAACCGATGAATAGAAGGACTGTTAGACTGACTTTATACGAGGGACTGCTGTGCCTTATATTAGCGGGCACAGCAGTCAGCATTTTGACTCCTGCCGACACTGCCAGTGCTGCGATGAGCCGCGATGGTTCAATTGCTGTGGTTACAGGCCCTGGTATGCATCCACCTGTTGCATTTCATGGCAAAATCGATAGCCAGGCCCCATCTCTATCCAATGATACGTATGTTGAAAAACAATGGGCACTGGACAGAATACACATCCCGACTACCTGGACGGTAAAACAACAAAGCGAGGTAGTGGTGGCCGTGCTGGACACCGGCATTGATACCAGGCACGAGGACCTCGCAGGAACCATAATGAACAGCGTTAACCTGACTACCTGCGCCACAGCCGAAGACGTTTTCGGGCATGGCACTCATATTGCAGGCATAATTACTGCCCGCACTAATAACGGTATGGGCATCGCAGGGACAACCCAGCATGTTAAGCTGCTCAATGTTAAGATTGCTGACGATAATGGGGGTTGCAGTAGTGTTGACATGGCATACGGTATTGTCTGGGCAGCCGACCATGGTGCAAATGTAATCAACGTGAGCCTTGTTATGAACCTGCCTTCAGCCGCGCTTGAGTCGGCCGTGGACTATGCCTGGGGTAAAGGGGCGGTCGTTATTGCCGCAACAGGTAATGGCATCAATCCAGCAAAATCTTACCCCGCGTTGTACCGGAACTGCATAGCGGTTGTGGGCGCGAACGCTAATGATCAGGTAGGAACAGGATTAGCAGGGAAAGAGACGATAGCTGCGCCGGGATATAATATATTTTCTACCCTGCCCGGCAACAAATATGGATATAAAAGCGGCAGCTCCATGGCTGCCGCTTATGTTTCGGCAGCGGCAGCTCTGGCATTTTCAACCGCACAACCTGGAACGGGAAACCTCAACGGTGTGATCAGGGAGCAACTCTGGAAGAGCACAGATCCAATCGCATCCGGTATGCTGAACTACAGGTACCTAAATTTCGAGAAACTCGCCGCGACGCTATAGCCCTGACGATCCGTGGCGTTTACTGCAATTTCAGAGATTGCAGAAGTTGAGAACACAAATCCCGAATACCATTAAAGCCGTCGTCCACTTTAAAGCTGCCCTTTTGCTCAGCGACTTCGATGATGTGCTGGCCGGGAGCAGCATCCCTGATGACAAAGCTGGTGGCTGTCCCCTGCCCGGTAGCGAGCGTTACCTCCCTGCTGGCAATCTGTTTCCCGTCCATTTTCAATATCAGAGGATAGGTCCCCTCTTTATTGCCGTCATTGCCGACGCTGACCATTACCTTTGCAACTTCTCCGGCATTTATCACGGCGGGGCTTATCATCAGATTGTCGATAATAAACTTTGGATGCAGGTCTTTTGGATTAGCTGTGATTGTTTTTTCCGGCGCCAGCTTTGCCACGACACCTATCTTGCTGAAGTGGTCGACCCTGCCGTTTACCGGGCCGCCGATACTGGCCACTCCTTCCGCCGGCAGTTCTTCCCAACTATTGCTGTTATCATTGTAGCGGGCCAGTGCCACTCCCATGGTGTTCTGCGGCAGTTTGTCCACATCATATTTGACCGTAACGCGCGGAGCAGGATTAAACACTGTACCGTTTGGGCTGAATTCATAGGCAACGATAACATCCAAACCGTTAGAAGCAGGCGGCGAATCCGCCTGCTTTGCTTCGATCGCCGGGACCCGAATGCCGTTCCGGAGAACCTTGGTTCCCCTGGCCAATTCAATAGTTAAACTGCCGTCTTTGCTTGAGGCTACCATGGAACTGGTTAGCGCTCCTGCATAGTTCGTTGCCCGCATGGATGTCTGTCCAAGGACAGTAGCTGAAAACATAGGAACTTCCCCGGTATTGGTGCCGGAAACAGCAGTCTGCGAAGGCGCCGGAATTTTACCCGTGGTAAAGCTCCAAACATAGGGATTAGTCAGAGCATTACCGGCCAGGTCTTTGGCCCCGGTAGTAATCGTGGCAGTATATACGGTGCTGTATGCGAGATTGGCGCCGGGCGTGAAGGTCGCCGTGGCGCCGGAGAAGATCACCGTTCCTGAAACAGGCGTCACCCCCTGCTTCAAGGTAAAGGTAACGTTTGTAATTGTTAAGGGATCCATCGGCTCACTGAAGGTGGCGCTCATAATACTGTTGATGCCCACACCAGTTGCAGTATTAATCGGGACGGCTGAACTCACTACAGGGGGGGTGATGTCTGGCGTAAAAACAGCCCCACCAAGTTTCCACTGTATCCAATCTGAACCGCCTATGTCCGGGTTGTCTGAGCCTAGGAAATATACCTGGTAACTGTTTCCTGCCTTAACCACCGATGGCATCCATACACTTTGGCTTCTCCATGCTACACCGTCAGCCGTTGTAAATAATGTTTGCCTGCGTGTCCAGTTTATGCCATCGGTGGATGTTGCGTAGCCTATCCCATTCAATGCCTGAAATGTCGTATCTTTCCCACCTGAGTAGAATGCCTGCCAGTCTGTCGGGCTGTTTTTGATGACCTTGAACCATCCTATGTGGTCGGTATCAAAAGAAGTTCCATCGAGCGTTCCTTCAAATATTGGGGTCGCATAGCCTACGGACGTTGGATCATAACCAGTCCAGTTGTGGCCGTCGCTTGAAAAGGCCATGACTACAAGTTCCTTTCCGCCATATGGCGCATCCTCCCATTGGACGTTTGCATATATTCTGAATGTCCAGTCGGTGCCTGTGTTGGGTGCTCCCGGGGTATAGACTACGTCGGCTATGCCATAGTGTACACCAGCGTGTATGCCATCAAATACTGCCGACCCAAACTGGCTAACGGGTAAGCGATTGTACCAGTTTATCCCATCCGGTGATTCTGAATATCTCCATCCGCCTATGCTATGACCGTCTAACCCCTGATACCATATGCGATAATTCATTGGCATCGCGCTTGGGTTTGTGCCGCTGTTGGCTCCGGGAAATCCCGGGCTGTAGTATTTTACGTCTGCATGATATTGCGCATCCGATATTATCGGGTTACCGATATATGGAGTCCACATTACGCCGTCAGGTGATTGAGCGAGATTAATTGACACGAAGTCATTCCCGGCATAGTAGAGCTTGTAATTTACATTGTCCTTTATGACATAGGCCTGGTCCGGGATGAGTGTAGAAAATACGGGTGATGTATATTCGTTGATTGTAATGTCAGGAGTGAAGATAGCCCTGCCGATTTTCTTCGGTCCACCTGTAGCTTTTGCAGTATAGTACATCTTGAGCGTACCCGTGCCGTCGTCAATCACCGAAGGCGTGCAGACACGTTCATTGCGGTAGGCAATGCCATCACTTACGTGAAAGATGTGGTTTAGATTTTTTACCCATGTTTTTCCGTCCGTAGAAAATGCATAGCCGATTCCGTCATCAGGGCTGGCGACTCCACCGCTATACCAGTAATGAAAGCCAGCCGCATCACGGTAGACCGTGCCATAGACAGAGTCGTTGGAATCCCACGCAGGGTTTGCCGAGACATTTAACACCGGGGCTGCGGAGCATGCCGTCCAGTAAACTCCATCGGCAGAATATGCAAGTCCGGTTACTTCAAGACTGCCGTCTGTGCCATCGTAGTACATGACAAAACTGTAATTCCACGGGTCAGATCCCGTGTTCAATGCAAGTGATCTGTACGATAGGGACACAGGACCGTATGTGCCACGATTCCATCCGACGCCAAGGTCCGGGTCCTGAATTAATTTTGCCGCCGGATTTTGTGTCACCGCGCTTTTATTGATCCAATTTATACCATCAACCGATTCGGCTGTGGCCATTGAAGAAAGACTGTAAATCGTCGGCGCTCCCATGTCCCAAAACCACATCCTGTACTTTGGTCCACTGGCGCCGAGACCGAAGCGATTTGCATCGTAAAGCACCTGAACGTGATGCGCGTTGCCGCCGAGGCCGGTCATTATTGTCGGAGCGCCCCATGATATGCCATCCGCGGATTTTACGAGGAAAACTGCGCCGTTTCCATCGCTATACCACATGCTATATTTTAGTCCGGCACTTCCGAATTCATGCAGGTCGTAAAGAGCGCATGGATAATATGCATTTCCAGCAGCCGGTGCGGTGTATACGATGCCCTGGTCACTCCAAGCAGTGTAGGCTACTGCCTTCACAGGGCTTGGCGTCAACACCCCGAGGCCCATGACTGCGATCATCAATGCCGTCATGATTAAGGATATTTTAACGAGTAACTTTTTTGTCTTGTCCATTTAAACCTCGTTTAATGTTATTGGCCGTATATAATAAAATGCCGGCCCATCGCTCCTGAGCCCCGACAATCAGTCCGAGAGAGCGATACGCCGGCTTTAAACGCTTCACTTGAATCATCTATGAGATGTGTTTGTAACGATCCACAATTTGTGCCTCCACCTTGGAAAATATTAGCAATATGACCATGGAATAATTATATAAGGTGGCTATCGTCTTTTATATACTTACATGTCCTCATATGCACACCTATCTACTGTGAAATTAATATCACAAAATATAGGTGTCTGTCAAATCTCAACTACTACCTATAGTAATACTAGACATTTGGAGGTTTCTACAAGAGTCGGTTGATGCAATATATTGTTTTGAGTGTTTAATTGGAAATCGAAGGTGACCTGCTTCCATATAAAAGTCCAGTTTTAATGTTAGACTGGAGAATTTAAGGAAGGGGAGCTATTTCATTGGCCAGAAAAGTATTCAACCATGAGCGATCAGGGGTTCACACATTGTGTCGATAATGCTCTCGGCGTATTTGCGGGCTTCATCTTCGGATTATTTAATTACTTCCAGCTCTTTCCAGGCTTTTTCCAGACCATTTTCTATATCCTCGCGTTCGGTTATGCCTTGAACTGCCAATTGATCGAGTTCACAACTTATTGGACTGTGCTTTCTCATTGGACTTGGCTGCTGGATAGAAACCCAGTGGTGGTTTATACCTGCTTGACGGCCGGCGCTAGTTGCGCGGGCGTCAGGTTCTGCCGGAACCAGGTTACGGAATCGCAGATGGATTCGTGCACGGAACGCGCCACGTAGCCAAGCTCCACCCGGGCCTTCTCCGAGGACACCCAGGAATTGCTGCGCAGCACATCCACGGAGTAATCGGTGAAAAGCGGCTTGCTCCTGATCATACGGTAATAGATGGGAGCCAGCTTTCCTGCGGCATGGGCCAGCCAGGCGGGAACCTTGAAGGAGGGCGCCCTGATACCGCTGGTTTCCTCCAGCATCTCCATGATCCGCTTGATACTGACTCTTTCACCTGAAAGGATGTAGCTCTCCCCCTTGCGGCCTTTCCTGCCGGCCAGCATCAGCCCGCGCGCCACGTCGCGCACATCGGCAAAGTCGTAGGCCCCGTCCAGGTATGCCTTCAGCCTGCCCCTGATGAAATCCAGGACAAGCTGCCCCATCTCCGATATCTTGAAGTCGAAGGGGCCGATCACCCCGGTGGGGTGCACGATAACCGCGTCCAGCCCGCGTTCCACCGCCTTCCTTACCTCCAGCGTCGCCATAGCCTTGCTTCTGGCATAAGGGCCGAGTACATGCTCCGGGTCCACCGGGAAGGTCTCGTTGATAAAGATGCCCTCGGGCGGCTCCTGGATGGCATGGATGGAACTGGTATAGACCAGCCGGCCGACACCTGATTCCAGGCAGGTATCCACCACATTGCGTGTCCCCTCAACATTCACCCGGTGCAGCAACCGGTCCTTGCCCGGCGTGATGGCGATAATGCCAGCCAGGTGGTAAACCACATCTGCGCCCCGGAAAGCTGAATTCAATGAGTCCGGGTCGCAGACATCACCCGCTACCGTATCGATGTTAAGCCCGCGTATGGGCAGGTCGTTTTCAAAAGGTGGGACCAGCGCCCTGACCTTTTCTCCTGCGGCCAGCAGTTCACGTATAAGCACGTTGCCGATATGCCCGGTTGCGCCGGTGACAACTATATTCATTTTTTCTCCTTTACAATGCTGGCGCCTGACAGTGAAGCCAGGGCCTCGTCGAGTTTGCTTAATTTATCCTCATCCAATCCCAGCAGCAGTTGCCGGGCGCGCTCACGGCCGGAAGTGTAAAGCCTGTCCGTCAGTTCCTGCCCTTTTGCCGATAAACGGCAGACCACTACCCGCCTGTCTTCCCGGCTGTTTTCCCTCTCCACAATATCCCTGTCCACCAGGCGGTCGATAATACCGGTGGTCGTGGCCAGTGAGACGCCCAGGGCTGAGGCCAGTTCGCTCATCCTTGCCGGCCCGTTGAGGTAGACCAAGAGGACAACCTTCAATTGCGGCGTGGTCAGGTCGAGATCCAGCAATTCCTGGTGCGCCCTGGGGAGCAACTCTCTGAAGGCGCCCTCCACCTGCCCCAGTATGCGGTCGATCATTTCACTCTTTTCAGTCATGCAAT
>CAIMUM010000189.1 GCA_903844685.1 uncultured Dehalococcoidia bacterium | reverse complement strand
CTGCTGGTCTGGGAAGCTGCCGCTTTATGGGCCAACCTGCCCCAGCTATTCCCCACGCCAGTAGATGTAATCAGGGCCCTCTATGCTTTGCTGATAGCGCCCGGCCCTGCAGGACTGAGCTGGGCAGGTGAACTGTGGGGGAATACCATCATCAGCCTGTGGAGGGTATTGGTCGGTTTTGCTATAGCTGCCGTGTCAGGAATTCTGCTCGGTGTGGTTATCGGGTGGTGGCGCAACGTCAGGGATCTGCTGGAACCAGTTATCGAGATACTGCGCCCCATACCACCCCTGGCCTGGATACCTCTTGCCATGCTCTGGTTTGGCCTTGGCTTCAAGCCGGCTGTTTTCCTCATCTGGCTGGGGGCCTTTTTCCCGATACTGCTCAATACGGTACTGGGAATGGAGAGCACACCTAAAAAACTGGTGGAGGTGGCAAAAACCCTGGGCGCCAGCTCCGGACAGATACTTTTCAAAGTGGGTGTGCCTTCGGCGGCGCCGTCAATCATGGCCGGCCTGCGCATCGGCATCGGTATTGGCTGGATGTGCCTGGTGGCGGCGGAATTAACCGGCTCCAGTTCCGGTCTCGGCTACATGATCATGTACTACTACTCCACCATGGAAGCGGCCAAGACCGTGGCCGGCATGCTGATGATCGGTATAGTCGGCTTCCTCATGTTCACCGCCCTGAAAAAACTGGAAGATAAGCTGCTCTTCTGGAGGATGCAGGCATGAGCCAGGCCAAGCTTGTCATCGAAAACGTCTCCAAATCTTTCCTGGAAAGAAAGGCCGGGAAAGTGACACAGGCCCTGCGCGCATTCAACCTCGAGGTCGCTGCAGGCGAGTTCGTCGCACTGGTGGGGCCGTCCGGCTGCGGTAAAACCACACTACTCAAGATCGTTGCCGGGCTGGAATCAGCTACCAGGGGTTCCGTTTTTCTCGACAATAAACAGGTAAGCGGCCCCGGCCCGGAGCGCGGACTGGTCTTCCAGGACTTCGCCCTCTTCCCCTGGCGGGATGTCACCGGGAACATTGTCTTCGGCCCCGAGGTACTCAAGGCGCCCCTGCCGGAACGGCTGAAAACGGCTGAACATTATATCGGGCTGGTCGGTCTGGGCGGCAGCGAGCACAAATACCCTGCCGAGCTGTCCGGAGGCATGAAGCAACGCGTTGCTATTGCCCGCGCGCTGGCCAACAGGCCCGAGGTGCTTTTAATGGACGAACCCTTCGGCTCATTGGATGCGCAGACCCGCAACCTGATGCAAAACGAACTCCTACGTATCTGGGGTGAGGACCGGAAGGCCATTATCTTCGTCACCCATAGTGTGGAAGAGGCGGTTTACCTGGCTGAAAGGGTTGTTGTCATGACGGCCGGCCCGGGCACGATTAAAAATATTTATCATGTCGGCCTCAGCTACCCGCGTCACAGGGCCGACCATGGCTTCGTTGCATTGCGCGAGAAAATCACGGCCAGCATTGCCGAGGAAGTCAAAATCATATGAACCTGATACAGTCGCTAACGGCGAAAAAGGCGGCCATCCTGCGGAAATGGGCAGATGCCGTATTTGATACTTACCCCGGCGATACCGCTGCATTTCTGCGGAGCGAGAAGGACAGGTTCGCCAACCCGGTGGGTTATGCCACTACAATCAGCCTCGATAAAATCCTGGATGGGTTGCTGACGGGGTCGGATATACATGCCCTCTCAGCTTATATAGAGGACATTATCAAGATCAGGGCAGTGCAAGATTTCAGCCCGCCACAGGCGGCCTCGTTCCCCCTGTTGCTGAAAAAGGTTATAATCGATGAAATCAAAATCGCACAGGTACCCGCCGGAGAGTGGATCGATCTCGAAACCCGTATCGACAGCTTGACTCTATCAGCTTTCGAGATATATGCGAAGATGCAGGAGAAGATGCACCATATACGCATGAAGGAACTCGAGAAAAGTGAGGGGTTCCTGATCAAGTTAATGGAGAGCCGAGGAGCATGCTGTAGGGACGGGTCTGAAGACCCGTCCGATTTTAACGGGTGCACCTGAAGGTACACCCCTACAAACATAATTGCAAATAGAATGAATAACGCAGTGAAAATACTCTACCCGCTGGCTGCGGTGACCATCCTCGTCCTGCTGCCATTGCTGACGCTGCTCGGTCCCAGCGCTGAATTTGTCTTCGCAGTCATCATACCCTGCCTGGCGCTTGCAGCCTTCTTTTCCGGTTTCATATACCGTGTTGTACGCTGGGCCCAGTCGCCGGTGCCCTTCAACATTCCCTCTGTAGGCGGGCAGGAGAAGTCCCTGCCCTGGATAAAGGACGATAAAATAGAAAGTCCGGGCAATAATTGGGCGGTTACCTGGCGTATGTTCCTGGAGATATTCTTCTTCCGCTCGCTCTTCCGCAACAGCCGCGCCGACCTGGTGGCCGGGCAGAGGCTGGTCTACGGCGGCAGCCGCTGGCTCTGGCTGGGCGGCCTGGCCTTTCACTGGTCATTATTTATTATCATCTTCCGCCATCTGCGGTTTTTCACTGAACCTGTCTTCCCTCCCGCTACCTGGCTAACGAACTTAGATAGCCTCTTCCAGTTTTCCCTGGCCACACTGTTTCTAACCGACTTTATTATCCTTATCTCACTCACCTACCTCTTTTTCCGGCGCGTGGTATCGCCGCAGGTCAAATACATCTCGCTGGCCTCCGACTATTTAGCGCTGCTACTGATATTAGGCGTGGTTATATCAGGAGTATTAATGCGCTCCATATTCAAGGTCGACGTGGACGCGGTGAAACGGCTGGCCATATCCATGATCACGTTCAAGCCGGCTGTCGACTCGAATATCGGGCTGCCCTTCTACATCCATCTCATGCTCGTCAGCACGCTAATAGCCTACTTCCCCTTCAGTAAAATGATGCATGCGCCGGGTATACTCTTCAGTCCCACCCGCAACATGAAAAACGACAGCCGCGCCGTGCGGCATATCAACCCCTGGAACCACCCCGTGCGTGTCCACACCTATGAAGAATATGAGGATGAATTCCGCAAGCCGATGATGGCAGCCGGGATACCGGTGGAGAAAAAGCAATAATGGCTGATAAGAAACTCACGCCGCAGGAGATGGCGCAGGTCAATTATCTTCCACCAGCCGGAGATTGGATGGACCCGACAGTCGAGTTCAAGAGAGGCACTTACTGTTACGCTGCGCCACTCAAGAACCAGGAGGCGCTGCAGCTTCCCAACCCGCGGCAGTGGAACCCCCAGGACAAGGATTGGAAGCTGCCTCTGGATTTCAAGCAACTTGTGATTGGCGGCATGCAGGAGCGGCTGGATAAATTCCGCTCGTGGAAGCTCTTTTTAGATATCTGCGTCCGCTGCGGCGCCTGCGCTGACAAGTGCCACTTCTTCATCGGTTCGGGCGACCCCAAGAATATGCCCGTGCTGCGCGCCGAACTGCTGCGCTCGGTATACCGGAAATATTTCACTGCCGGAGGCAAAGCCCTGGGCAAGCTGGGCGGGGCGCGCGAACTGGACGAGAAAGTCATCAAGGAGTGGTACTACTACTTTTACCAATGCTCCGAGTGCCGGCGCTGCTCGGTCTTCTGTCCCTACGGCATCGATACCTGCGAGATAACCATGTTCGGCCGCGAACTGCTTAACCTGGTGGGCTGCTCAACGGAGTGGGTGGTCGGCCCGGCATCAAGCTGTTTCCGCACCGGCAACCACCTGGCTATACCCCCGCACGCTCTCAAGCAGAGCCTGGAATTTGCCGCCGATGAGATAGAAGGTATCACCGGAATAAAGATAGAGGTACCCATCAATAAAAAGGGCGCTGAGATACTTTTTGTTACGCCTTCGGGTGACTTCTTCGCCCAGCCCGCCTGGTTCACGCTGCTGGGTTACATCATGCTCTTCCACGAGATAGGGTTGGACTACACCTTCAGCACTTACGCCTCGGAGGGCGGCAACTTCGGCCTCTTCCTGGGCGCCGACTACGCCAAGAGCCTTAATGCCAAGATCTACGCCGAGTCCAGGCGGCTGGGGGTGAAATGGGTACTGGGCGGCGAGTGCGGCCACATGTGGAGGGTACTGCATCAGTACATGGACACCTTCAACGGCCCGGGTGACTTCCTGCAGCAACCGGTTTCTCCCATCACTGGCACCAAGTTTGAAAATGCCAGGTCCACTAAAATGGTACACATCTGCGAATTCACCGCTGACCTGATTTATCACCACAAGCTCAAACTCGACCCGTCACGCAACGATAGATGGAAAGTAACATTTCACGACTCCTGCAATCCCGCACGCTCGATGGGGCTTTTCGAGGAGCCGCGCTATATCATTAATAAAGCCTGCAACCATTTTTACGAAATGCCGGAGAATACCATCCGCGAGCGCACCTTCTGTTGCGGGAGCGGCGCCGGGCTGGGACCGGACGAGAACCTGGAGATGCGCCTGCGGGGAGGGCTGCCCCGTGCCAGCGCGGTCAAATACGTGCGCGATAAGCACGGCGTGAACATGCTGGCCTGCATCTGCGCCATCGATAAAGCCTCCTTTCCCCCGCTGCTGGAATACTGGTGCCCGGGTGTAGAAACGGCCGGCGTGCACGAATTGCTGGGCAACGCGCTCATCATGCAAGGTGAGAAAACAAGGGAGACCGACCTGCGCGGTGACCCCTTAAATCCTGGGGCTGAAGAGGGCAAGACCGATGTTTGACAAAGGCAAGGTGCTGGGCGGATTAGCCATCTTTCTCTGCCTGGGGACATTCCCCCTCTGGTATATAGCCGCACAGGGCAAGGCAGCCTACCCGCCCGATCCTGTCATATACCCGGGCAGTGAACAGTGCGTAGAATCTACCGAGTATATGAGCAAATACCATATGCAGCTACTGCAACAATGGCGGGACCAGGCCGTGCGCCAGGGCGACCGCGTATATATAGCTTCGGACAATAAAACCTATGATATCAGCCTGACCGGCACCTGCCTGAAATGCCATCCCAACAAGGCCGAGTTCTGCGACCGTTGCCACACCTATAACGATGTCTCACCGAACTGCTATAACTGCCACAACATACCGCCTCAACCGGCAGAAGTATTGGGAGGGACTAAGTGACCGGTCGATCTATCCCCAACCATGTCATTGCGAGAAGCGCAGCGACGAAGCAATCTGTTCCGGGGAGGCGCCAGGTATGAACATCGACCGCCGCACCTTCCTGAAACTCGCCTCGCTCGGCCTCCTGGCCGTCGCCGCCAAACCCGTCATCGACCTGCTTACCCGCCCGGAAATCGCCCGTGCACTTGGCCCCGGTAGCCAGGAGCGGGGCCGCCTGGCCATGGCCATTGACCTGAAAGCCTGCGCGACTGAAGCAGGCTGCCGTGACTGCATACTGGCCTGTCATTCGGTTCACAACGTTCCTGAGATCG
>CAIMUM010000188.1 GCA_903844685.1 uncultured Dehalococcoidia bacterium | reverse complement strand
ATTGCCTCCTGAGGAGCAAAAGAAGACTTATGACCGGTTTGTCTACGAGTCCGGCCGGGCCGCATCTGAAATAGGTTTCTGGTTTTTCGATCCGAAGGGTGCCAGCAAAGTCGATGAGAAAAAGGTCAGTTGCCCTGTCCTGGTTATAGCCGGTTCGCAGGATAAGATTACCCCGGCTTCGGTTGTCAGGAAAGTCGCTGGTAAATATAGTGCTGTATCAACTTATAAGGAATTCCCAAACCATGCCCATTGGGTTGTCGGTGAACCGGATTGGCAGGAAGTGGCTGATTACGCCTACGGCTGGCTAAATCAGACGTTATCGCGATAATAATGTAATCAAATTCTGGAGCACCTCCGAGATAGTCCCGGTCGGCAAAATGCATAATAATTCTGCATTTCTGGCGCGCCAGTCTAAACTTTTGACTTGATCAGAAAGGATTGCTCCCACTATCGGCAACTGCCCGGGAAGAAGAACCTCGAATGGATAACCCTTTATTTGATTGGTAATAGGACAAAGGATAGCCAGTCCTGTTTTACTGTTATAGTTTCCCGGTGAAAGCACCAAAGCGGGGCGTCGTCCTGCTTGTTCATGTCCTGATTGGGGATTAAAGGTAATCCACACCACGTCCCCGCATTGAGGAACATAAGTCTGTGTGCTTACCACGTTTCGTTCCCTGTGCTGGGACCGGTATCCATCTCATGATGCAAATTTTCCTTGGTGACTTTTACCAAAAGTTGTTTTAGAGTCGGCTTCGGCTTAGCTACAGGAGTTATTATAAGTTTCCCATTCGACAGTGATACTTCAACAGAAGTTTCTCTCTGAAGTCCAACTTCGGTAGCGAAAGATTTAGGTATACGCAAGGCAAGGATATTGCCCCATTTCTGTATGCGAGATCTCATGCCAAACCCCCATAAGAGTATCTACATTGAGGATACTGGTTCCGCAGACATTTGTCAATTAATATCGTTCGTCAGATGCCGATGGCATTACTAAACCCGCTGCCATCGTTCGTAGAGCCGACGCATTCTCTGAAAGCTTCATCTTTTGCAATGCCCATAGGGTATGCCTTTACATCCCTGATAGCTCTTCGATGAAGTCGCACTCTTTGTCTTTGAATCCCTGCCCGATATCGATGGGATTGTCCAGGATCAGATATTTTTCATCTTTTTGCGAATATATTGGCCAGTGTGGGGCATCGGGACCGTTTGGGTCTCCCGCCCTGGCGAACCGTGCCCAATAGCCGGCCATCTGGTCGGCCAAAGCCCGGTCTTCATCTTCCATGCCTGGCAGCATAAATCGGAAGACATAGGGTATCTCAGCAGCGTGAAAGCATCCGAAGCGTTCCTTCCAATCGGGAATGCCGGGTATCTGGTAGAGGAAGAACTTGGGCGGCATGGAGAAAAGGTATCTGTAGGTGCGCGGTTGGATGGCTGCCATAGTCCGCGCCACGCGCCTTGCCCCGCAGAAAAATCCGCTGCCCATCAAGTTGCATGCCGAATCTTGTAGGTTGTCACCATCTCTACCGCCGAATTGCTCGATCATTTTATGCTTGGCGTTGCCGAAGGCGAGCTCCAGGTAGTGATGGTAACGGTCCGCATCTGGTTTTTCGCCGAAGGCAAGGAATGAGAAGAGAGTACCTTCGTCGGCTGTGGTACCTATTATGAGAGGGACGTTGTGCTGCTTTCCTTTCAGGAAAGTCGACCCCGGCGAGTCTCTTAATACATAACCATCTATAATGAGTTGGTTGAGCATCCAACTGCCGATCGCGGCGGTAAACGTCGAATCCTCCTGGACGGTCTTAAACCACGTTTGCGCCAGCTCCTGCGCGGGCATAGCCCGCATTTTATTAAGCGTGCCTTTCGCTCCATCCAGCCCGAGCTTCCGCGCGAAAGCAAGGCCGATCGATTCCGCGCTGTCAAAATGCCCATTGCTACTATCGAGTTTTCTGAGTACAGATGGGGCGTTGCCGCAACTCTGAGCGATCGCGCGGTGAAAAAGCCCTGAAGACAGGGGCGATGACATTAATGCCACCACGCTGGCCCCGCCGGCAGATTCGCCGAATACGGTGATATTATCCGGGTCTCCGCCGAATTTAGCGATGTTGTTTTTTACCCATTTCAAGGCAAATATCTGGTCCATTATGCCGTAGTTGCCGGAGGTACGGCTCTCGGCCTCTGCAGACAGCTCGGGCAGGGCCAGGAAACCCAGCACATTCAATCTATAGTTTATGGTCACGACTACTATACCAATTGATGCGAAGTAAGTTCCATCGTAGGGAGGTAATGAACCCGACCCTGTGCTGAATCCGCCCCCGTGCAGCCAGACCATAACCGGGAAGGGACTGCCATCTGCTTTCTCAGGCGCCCATATATTCAGATTTAAACAGTCTTCATCCATGCGGCCGAAGACGCGGAAACGCGTCTCATCCTGCGGGCAGACAAAGCCGGACCTGGTAACATCCATTGGCTGTGTCCACCGGGTAGCCGGCTCTGGAGGCTTCCAGCGCAGACCGCCGGTGGGTGGCATGGCATAAGGAATACCTTTGAAATTCGCAACTCGGGACAGGATGTAACCTGCCACCGGTCCATAGTCTGTTTCTACCACCTTCCTGGGCAGAGCGGAAATAAATTCATCGAGCTTTCCCATCGTAAACATAACCTCCGTACGCAATATTATATATGGTGGTCAACATAAAATCCTTATGCCGGGAGCTTAAGTGATTTAGTGGGTTTTGGATACGACTTTGCGCTATGTTGGCTGTCTAAAAGGCATCTGACCCTGCAGCAGGGTGCCGTCCTGCTTGATCTGATAAGCTACTGTGGTAAATGGTTCTTTACGGAATTGATCATAGTCTGGAAATTCTCAAATTTAGTGTCGAACGGGATCGTGCATCCCGTGCTCAGGATAAAACCGGTCTTCCCCTTGCCGATATGGTCGATTAGTTTTTCGCAATAGTCCCGCATCTCTTTGGGTGTGCCGATGCTGCTGAGGGAGGCAGGAACATCTCCCATGATACACATATGGTTTTTGAGTATCTCCTTGGCCTTAAAGATATCCGTAGTGCTGTCCAGTTCGCAGACGCACATTTTCTTCGGCAGGTCGAGGAGGTAGGGAAGGTTGAGCGTCCAGTCCTGGTCGAAATGCATGACCGTTATCAGACCTTTGTCTGCAAATGCGTTTACCATCTTTTTCATATAGCGGAACTCAAAGCGTTCGAAGATTTTCAGAGGGTAGTAGAAACAACCGCCCCTCTCCAGTATCAGCTCTACTCCCGGTATACCGGTCGCATGGGCAGCTTCAATAGCAAATCTAATTAGATCGTCGATCATGGCATCCATGACAGCCTGGACTTTGTCGGGGAACCTGTAGAGATCCTGCGTAAACGGAACCAGCGACCTCCTGGTGGAAAGGAACATAAGCGGGGACATAACCATGGAGCCGCAAAGTGAGGGGATATTGCGCGCCTTCCATATTTCCCCTTCGGATTTGTAGCGGTCCAGCTGCCTTTTGGCCCAGGCCAGCAAAACCTCCGGGTCCAGTGGAAAAAAGCGGCTGAGGTGCTTCTCGGCAAATCCTGTCCAGCCCAGCTTTATAATATCGTCATAATCATCAATTGTCAGAAGCTCTTTTTCTATGAACTGGGGCGACGAATCTTCAGAAAAGCCCGGTTCCTTCCCGGGGTACCTCGTATCACCGATGACTACCTGCATAACAGCAGCAATGCTGGGTGGTATGGGAAGGCTATATCCCGGCAGGATCATGGCGTCCCATCCACCTACGTCATCGAAGGTGTCTACGATGGCCTGGAAGCCCCTGCGGGGGTGGGCGATGCCCTCGGCCACCGTCATGCCCTTATGCCTGGATGGAAACATAACGTCCATTAGGGGCGCGACAGGAATGCGGTCACATGGCTCAAGTTTGATAGCGGCCCAGGTACGTTCAGTGGGGGTCATGGTCTCTTTGATCATCTATTTCACCGCCCCGGCCAGTTTCTTGCACAGTTCAACTCCTTCAGGGGCATCGTCCGTGAAGGCGTCGGCGCCTACGTATTTGCGCACAACCTCGGTGACGATGCCGCCTCCGATGATGACCTTTACTTTTTTTCGCAGGCCGGCTGCTTCCAGCGCCTGGACGGTCTGTTTCATGGACTCGAAGGAAGGTGTGAGCAGGCCTGAGATGCCCAGGATGGGCGCGCCGGTTTCCTTCAACTTGTTGATGAAGACCTCGGGGGCGGCATCTACGCCCACATCGTAGATTTCAAAGCCGGCGGCATTAAGAAGCATGGCCACTATGTCCTTGCCGATGCTATGGATATCGCCCTTGGCGGTGCCGAGCACCATTTTGGCGACTGGTTTTTTGGACTGGCCCGCTTTCAATTTAGGCTCGACAACAGCCATGGCCTCTTTAAATATCTCGCCGGACATGATCAGTTCGCCCAGAAAATACTCTTTATCCTTGTAGCGTTTCCCGACGATTTCCATGCCCTGGCGGCACTCATCCACAATCGACATTGGGTTTGTGCCCGAGGCGATTTTATCCTGCACGATTTTCTTGACCTCGTCTTCCTTGAGGTCGGCTATGGCATTGGCGAGTTCAGACATGATTCCTCCTATAATGATATGCAGAACGAATATCCATACGGCATCATCGGTTTCATATTTTAGGCTTTGGGAGAAGGCGACGCAACCAGGAAAAGCATCATAGATTTTATCAGGCAAGGGGAAGCGCCGTACGTTGGATGATTACCATTACGGCAAGTGTAGCTTCCGGCAACTCCAACAACAGGCCTGCGGCTCTCGCAGATCCCATTGACAGCCATATGGCAAGGGGATATTATCATACCCTATGGCTAATGAAGGATGATAAGTGCTAAGTTGCGAGTTGAAAAGGAGGCAAGATGGCAGAAGGCGCTCAACTGGATCTGAGACAATCTATACAGAAGCTTGCGGACCGCTTCAACGGGTTGATACCAATTATGCTGGAGATGGGCATCCTGGAGGACATACTGCATAAAAAGATCATTATGTCTGAGAAGGGTGGCCCGAGCTTTACCGTAAGCATAGTGCCGCAGGGGTTCAGCGTAGTGGACGGGGAGGACCCGTTTGCACATGCGCTGATGCGTACCACCGGTGAGCAGTGGATAAAGATATTTGCCGGTGAAAAGCCGTACGCGGCAATTTTCCGCTTCGAGCTCGATCCCCAGAGGGCCGATATACCGCTTAACCAGGTCCCGCTGGTTGAGCGTTTCTCATCCATCATGCAGGCCATCGTTTCTTTACCGGGGTTAGGTTAATGACAGTTAAAGGGGGGCAATTGTGACGATTGCGGTTACCGAGATTATCAGCACCTGGGCAAGCGGGTTAAAATACGAGGACATCCCTTCACGCACGATAGCGTGCGCCAAAGAGCAGGTCATCGGCATTGTTGCCGCCACGTTAGCGGGGAGCCGGACGGAGGAATGCCAGCCCCTTTATAAGGCGCTGCACGAATGGGGAGACAGGGAGGAATCGACGGTAATCGGGGCAAATATGAAGACAAGCATGCGCAATGCCGGCCTGGTGAATTCCATTGTTGCCCAGACCCTCGAGTGGGAGGATTATCTGAGGTCGCAGCATACCGGTGCGTCGACCGTTCCCAATGCTCTGGCCGTGGGCGAGGCGGTGAACGCTAACGGTAAAGAAGTCCTGACCGCGCTGGTGGCTGGCAACGAGATCTGCGGCAGGACTGGGCACGCTTATATAAAAAGCCACCTTTTTACCAATTCATGCCCGAACCACCAGATAGATGCCGCTGTTGTAGCCGGGAAACTATTAGGTTTGAACAGTGAACAGATGATGGACGCCCTGGGCATATCCTGTTTCCCGCCCATGACGCAGTGCTTTGCCGGCTGGTTCTCTCCCACCAAGGGACTTATTACCGGCGCGCCGGTGCATGCCGGGATCACCGGCGCCTGCCTGGCCAAGGCAGGCTTCAAGGGTTTCAGGAAGATAATTGAGCACCCGGACGGCTTCTCCTCCGCGATCTTTGAACGCTACGACCTGGAAGAAATGGTGCGTGACCTGGGCAGCGACTGGCGGACCGATACTCATTCGCCCAAGCTTTATCCGTGCTGCGGGTGGTTGGACGCGCTGATCGATTCCGCGCTTGATATCATGCGTGACCACAAGGTCGATTGGCGGGACATCTCCAGCATCGATGTGCAAAGCCCCACGGTCACACTGTTACTGAATAAGCCAAAGGATGAACTGATCGAACTGATCGACCGTATTGCCACTATCGATTACCTGACCTGCGTGCCGCTTTTCTTCAATTCCATCTATCCGTTAGCCGTGGCCATCGTGGACGGCGAATTAACGCCCGCACAGTTCAGCAAAGAAAGGATCACGGATAAAAAGCTCCATGAGTTTTTCGACCGGATACACTTCGTGGTTGACCCATCCCTGGATGTTAAGGAGATGCAGGAAGGGATCAATAGCGGCGGTGTGAAGATCAGGCTCAAGAACGGTACCGAATACAACAAATTTACCGATGCCATGAAGGGTTCTTACAAGAACCCCATTGATATCAGGGAGAAGCTGGAGATCTGCACCCGGCACATCCTTGGCAACAGGCAACGCGACGAGATTTATGATGCTGCCTGCCGCATTGAGAAAATGGACAGCATCCGCGATTTCACCGGCCTGTTGCTTTAACGGCGTCCCCACATCACCACAATGAAGACAACAATAAGGAGGTTTCGTTGAATGGCAGTTAAAACTGGCAAGCAGTATACCGACAGCCTGAGAAAAATTAAAAGGAATTCTTATATCTTGGGGCAGAAGGTTGACGACATAGTCGACCACCCCATAAACCGGCCGGCCGTAAACGCCATAGCCGAGAGCTACGAGATCGCAAATATCAATGATATGAAGGCCTTTGCAGCCCCGTCTTCGAAGCTGTGCAATGGGCCGGTCAACCGGTACAACGCCCTCAGTGAGAGCGTCGATGACATGCTGTCACGCGGCGAGATGGAGCGGACGGTGGGCTACAGGACGGCGGTAGGGTGTCCCCGCTCAACCGGATATGACGCCATCAACGCCGTTTACAGCATTGCATACGAAGTGGACCAGAAATACAAAACGCCATATCTTGAGAGGTTCACGCGGTGGCTCAAGCGGGTCCAGGAAAACGACCTGGCCATCAGCGGCGCCATGACCGACGTCAAGGGCGACAGAGAGAAAAGGCCTTCGCAACAGGCTGATCCAGATATGTACCTGCATATAGTGGAGAGAAAACCGGCAGGAGTAGTGGTCAGGGGCGCCAAAGCCCACCAGACCGGCGCGGTCAACTGTCACGAGCACCTGGTAATGCCCACGCGCGGCATGAACGAGGCTGAAAAGGATTATGCTATTTGCTTCTCGGTCCCTGTAGACGCCCCGGGCCTTTATCATATTTACGGGCGCCAGCCCTCCGACACGCGCAAGCTGGAATCTGGGGGATCGATCGATGTCGGCAACAGCCGCTTCGGCGGTTGCGAAACGCTCATGGTTTTTGACGATGTCTTCGTCCCTTGGGAGCAGGTGTACATCTGTGGTGAAAACGAGTATACCTGGCCGCTGGTGAACCGTTTTGCCATAGGTCACCGCGCATCCTATGGGCTGGCAGGTGGGGGTGTGGGCGATGTCGCCATAGGGCTGGTCGTAGCCATGGCCGAGGCCAACGGGGTTGCGCATGACAAAATAATCTGGGACAAGATAGCCGACCTTATAATCTGCTGCCAGACCCTCTACGGCCTCGGGCTATCAGCCATGCTCAAAGGCAAACCCACTACGTCAGGCATCTATTTCCCCGATTACGTACTGGGCGGGGTGGCCAAGTATAACGCCACGACGCTGCCCTTCCAGATGCTGCGCATTACCCAGGATATCTGCGGTGGTCTGGTGGCCACCATGCCCGGCGAAGTCGACTTGCGCCACGAGGTGATCGGCAAATACATTGAAAAATATCTCAGGGGCGCAGCGCAGGTGCCGACCGAGCACCGTATGCGGTTGGTACGGCTGATAGAATGCATGTCCTTGGGGCCTTTGTCTGCCGACCTGCTGACCATGGGGCTGCACGGCGCAGGCTCGCCCTACGCGCAGAAAATGATGATACTTGGTGATTACGCTGAAAGGATACCCGGACTGCGTGACCTGGCGCTTTACCATGCCGGCATCAGAGATAAAATAAGCTAAGACTATTTGTTTGAATAGAGGAGAAGGGCCAATGACGGAGAATATCGCAAGCCTGTTCATGGGGCAGGTTGAAAGCAATAAGGGTCAACCTGCGCTCAGACGCAAAAAGGATGGCCGTTATATTGACATAATGTGGGAAGCTTACGGCCGCAACGTCCGTAAGCTGTCCTGCTCGTTGCTAAACCTTGGCCTCAAAGAGGGTGACCGGGTAGCCATATACAGTTACAACTGCCCCGAGTGGGCATACATGGACCTGGCCGCTCTTTCGCTGAGAGCTGTGGTCGTACCCATTTACTTCAAAAGCAATGCACCGCAGGTCGAATTTATACTCAGGGATTCAAAGACCAGCCTGATTATGGTGGGTAATGAGTCCCAACTGGCAACGATAAACTCTATAAGGGACAGGCTCCCTGACCTGAAAAATGTTATATTCGTGGGAGAGAAAGTGCTGGGGAGCCATGCGATGGCGCTGACCGTGAGTTCACTGCTGGCCGGAGATGCCGGTAAAGCTGAGGCGGCTGAGTTGGAAAGGAGAATCGGGGAGATCTCGCCTGACGATATCGCCACGCTGGTCTACACTTCAGGAACCACGGGAGAGCCTAAGGGCGTCATGCTCAGCCACAAGAATCTACTGGCCAATGTCGGGTCAGACCTGACCGCCGTATCCATGGGCAAAGGCGACGTCGGCCTTTCTTTTTTACCTACCAGCCATGTCCTGGACAGGGTGGTGGTCCACTATATGAATATAGTTATCGGCGGGACCATAGCATATGCCGGGAGCCTGGAGAGCGTCCTCGAGGATATCCAGCTTGTCAGGCCGACCGCCATGTGCGGTGTGCCCAGGATGTTCGAGAAGATCTACAGCGGGATATTTGACCGTATTAACAGCGGTCCTGGCCTGCAGAAAAAGCTCTTCCACTGGGCGGTGGCTACGGGCAGTGCCGTGGTCACCAGGCATGCGGCGAAAAAGCCGGTCAGCCCCTGGTTGAAACTGAATTACGCCCTGGCTGATGCGCTGGTCTTTGTCAAAATCCGCAAGCTGTTCGGCGGCAAAATGAAGCTTTTCGCATCGGGAGGCGCGCACCTTCAGGAGGAAATCGACATATTTTTCCGGGCCATCGGTATACCCATTATGCATGGCTACGGACTGACCGAGGCCACCTGCACGGTCACGCTCAATACGCGCACTGATTTCAAGCCTGGTACGCTTGGCCTGCCCCTGCCCGGCGTAAAAATCAGCATAGCCGAAGACGGAGAGATACTGGTGAGCGGTGACCTTGTTATGAAGGGCTATTACAACAGGCCCGAAGACAGCGCAGAGACGCTGGCAGGTGGTTGGCTGCATACCGGTGATATGGGTTACATCGACGGGCAGGGTTACCTGGTAATGACGGACAGGAAAAAGGACATACTAGTGACATCGGGAGGCAAAAACATCTCGCCGCAGCGCCTTGAGACGTTATTGTGCGTCAGCCGCTTTATCGAGCAGGCGGTTATAATCGCCGAAAGGCGCCGGTTTGTCTCGGCCCTCATCGGGCCCGATTTTCTGCAGCTCAAGCAATATTGCACTGGTGCCGGCATCGAATATTCAACGCCCGGTGAGATGGTGAAAAAGCCGGAGATCATTAAGCTTTATGAGGCTGAGGTGGATAAGGTCAACAGCAAGCTGGATAGCTTCGAGAAGATCAAGAGTTTCGTGCTAATGCCCCAGGAGTTAACGGCTGAGGCAGGCGAACTGACGTACACATTGAAAGTCAAGAGACGCGTGGTCGATGAGAAGTACAGGGCTATCATCGATGAGATATACGAGTAGGGGAAACGTTTGCTTAAAGAGAACTTTCGGGCTTATATATTTGACACAAATCTAACATATGATGACTTGGATTGTGGGAGAAATCGTATCTGAATCACAATGTTACCATAGCACCGATGGGTCAAGTATATAATCCCGGTTTTAATCTTTGCCATATACCGATTATGATCGTTCCAACTACCCCGACGATAAAGGTAACCGGCAATACGAAGAACACCAAGACATAGGTAACAGGTTCGGTTGGGAAGATCTTGATTAAAAGGTCATGTACGAATAGGCTGACTTGCCAACCAAGTGTGGAAGCTCCGGTAAGGATAAAAAAGAACCTGAGCCATTTGCTCATTTTTGTCAGTGCTGCTAGGACTAGGAGCACCGCGCCCACAATTCCGAGCGGAAGTACAAACGATCGGAAATCCCCTCCAAGTCGCAGAAGTGTGTATATTGGTGAAATGGCAACAATGACTATTGCCACAAGAAGGGCAAACATCAACCAACAAAACTTCAGACGCATAATCGCCTCGCAAAACGAGTTTAGCGGACTTCATCTTAACGCTTATGGATGAAAAGGACAATCCAGTGGCAGGATCAACTCGATAAGAATCCAGAATATACGTTTTCATGTTATTATAGCTTCAGTCAGATAAAAAACGGCTTGGACTAAGGTTAGGAAAGAGGAACTATGCTGGAAGCCTATCGATCGAAACGAAACTTTGCCTTGACTCCTGAGCCTGTGAGAGAGGTACGTTGCATCGGGGAAAGTCGTTTTGTGGTGCAGGAGCATGACGCCAGTCACCTGCACTACGACTTTCGACTTGAGATGGATGGTGTGTTGCGTAGCTGGGCGATACCCAAAGGACCTCCACAAAAACCGGGCATTCGTCATCTGGCCGTGCAGGTGGAGGACCATTCTGTAGAATACATCGATTTCGAGGGTACCATACCGGAAGGACAGTACGGAGCGGGCACAGTCCGCATTTGGGATTACGGCACTTACAATCTGGAAGAATTAGAGCCTGACAAGTTGAAGTTTATATTGCACGGAATGAAGCTGCGTGGTCACTATGCATTGGTTCGCATGGAAAAACGCCCTCAGGACTGGCTGCTCATCAAGTTGAAGGAAAGTTGAATAGCATCTGATTGTTCAATATTGCGCGATTTAGCGAAACCTGCGTATTAGCTACTGATGCTTGGCGAAGAAGTAATCAGCATCAGTCTTTGCCAATTTGCTAGTCTCTGGGTCCGTAGTCACGTTGGCTAAAGCCTGCAAAGCCCTGGCGGTGGCAAGTTTATTGCCGTTGTGCGCCTTAAGCGCGTTTGCTCGCCTCACTTCAACCGATTGGTCCTTGTGCCAGTGCATCTCCACCTTTGGATGATAGAACTTTTCACTCTCTGGCGTTTTGCC
Source organism: uncultured Dehalococcoidia bacterium (assembly GCA_903844685.1). Classification (GTDB taxonomy): domain Bacteria; phylum Chloroflexota; class Dehalococcoidia; order GIF9; family UBA5629; genus CAIMUM01. The sequence goes on along the minus strand of CAIMUM010000188.1, from coordinate 543 downwards.
TGGTTTACCCTTATCTTTGGTGTAATAGGTGGCTCCCTTCACCACAGTGCCATCTTTGCGAACGTAGCTCTTTCGGGTCACTTTGATTTGGGTCATCATGTTACACCACCATCCTGGCCATAATAGGCAGAGTAAATCGCACTTGGGTACCTTTATTAAGTCCCTCTGATTCTACAGTGAGCTTCCCTCCGTGCAGCTCAACCAGCTTTTTAGAGAGCGGCAAACCGAGCCCTGTCCCCTCAGTTACCCAGGCATATGGGGTATCAACACGGAAAAAACCTTCAAATATTTTCTCCATGTTTTCCGGTGCGATACCGATCCCCGTATCCCAGACCACCACTTCTATCTCGGAAGCGGCTTTCTTCGCCCGCATACCGATTTTACCACCCTCAGGGGTAAATTTAACTGCATTTGAAAGCAGGTTGTAAAGTATTTCTTTTACCTTGAGCTCATCCGCCTCAATATCCGTCATATTTTCGGATATTTCGAGCACCATTTCAATCTTCTTTTTACTGACCATATCCGCTACCAGCAAAGAAATAT
>CAIMUM010000187.1 GCA_903844685.1 uncultured Dehalococcoidia bacterium | reverse complement strand
GTCTTGCTCATATCAAAGCTGGCACTGAAGATATCATCATCGCGGAAAAAGTTCTCGCCTATCACATCGGCTGTCACGCGCCATCCGGGCAGCCTGGTTTCCCCCGGGATATTCAGCGTGTAAGCCTGCTCCAATACCGGCCAGGGACAGGCGCTGGCGCCGGGACCTGCCACTACTATGCGGTTGCGTTCGTTGGTAGCCATGATACCGCCGGGCAGGTGCACGCATTTGCCCGTATTGCCGAACAGCAGCCTGACCAGGGCTTCTATATGCGTTGCCTCGATATCCCTGAGGCTGCCGTAAGATTGCTCCAGCACTATGCGGAAGACCCGCCTCTGCAAGGCCAACGGCAATCCGCGCAATTTGCCCGAGTCGAGGCAGGTCAGGCAGCCTTCCCGGGTAGCGACGGCGCTGCAGACGGCAGACGCCTGCTCATCGATAAAATCGGCGTCTTCCCCAGCTATGTCGGCCAGCCTGACCAGCGCATCATCTATTTCCGGGTTGTATTGCCGCAACAGCGGGATAAGCTCCAGACGGATGCGGTTGCGCAGGAATTTGGTATCACTATTTGAAAGGTCCGTGCACGGCTTTAAATTGTGCGCCTGACAATACGCGCCTGTCTCCTGCCGGGAAGCTTTAAGCAGCGGACGCACCACCCAGACGCCTTTTTCCTTGCTGCCGTACGGCATAGGGGCAGCGGCTCGCAGCCCCCTCATTCCCTGTACACCGGCGCCGCGCAGGTAATGCATCAGGATAGTTTCTACCTGGTCATCGCGCGTATGCCCCACCGCTACCCGCGTGGCCCCGACCTGACTGGCCACCACATTAAGAAAACGGTACCTGACCTCGCGCGCCGCCTCTTCCAGCGATGTCTTACTTTGTTTGCGCCATTCCTCGACATCACGCTTCTCAATAATGCAGGGGATACCTAATTTCGCCGTTAGCTCCGCCACATATTCAGCGTCAGCTTGCGATTCGTCACCCCGCAGGCAATGGTCAAGATGGGCGGCATGAAGCTGTATCTTGAGAATGTCTTTGAGTTTATCCAACACCTTCAGCAAGCAGACCGAGTCAGGGCCGCCCGATACCGCCACCAGCACCGTTTCCCCGCCTTCCAACAGGCCATATTCCTTTACGAAGCGGCCAACCCGGCTTTCGAGCGCACCTGTAGTGAAGGGCAAATCACCTCTCCCTCAGGTGGCAGATATCGCTCAGCAGCAAAAGCCGGGCGTCGCAGCCTTCGACAAACTCGAGCACTGTCTGGCTGCTGGGCTGTATACGCACCCTCACCAGGTGCGTAACAGGCAAACCCAGCGCGGTGCAAACGACTGTAGCGGTCACGAAATAGTGTGAAACCACGGCTACCATGCCGTCCAGGTTGGCATTTACAATCTTCCTGATGGAGGCCCACACCCGGTCCCTGAATTGCCCGAGGTTCTCGCCGCCTTTGAAATCAACGGCATCGCCCTTGGTCTGCCATTCGACCATGAACTGGGCGAAATTCTGGCCGAAGGTATCCAGCGACATCCCCTCCATCTCCCCCACATGTATCTCCCTGAGATCAGCATCAGGGATGACCGCCAGGCCATGGTATTTTGCCACCGCGCCGGCGGTATCCATGGCACGCCTGAGGGGACTGGAATACACGGCCGTCAGCGGCACATCTTTCATGGCCAGGCCCAGCTTCTCCGCCTGCATCTTCCCGTTATCGCTCAGGTCCGTATCACTGCCACTGCCCTGGATGATGCGCTGCTGGTTCCAGGTCGTTTCGCCGTGCCTTATCAGGTACAGTTTAATCTGTGTGCTCCTTATATTACCGGTTGTCCATTATATTGCTAACCATCAGGCGAAGACCAGCCTGGTTCGTTGAATCGATTGCGGCATTTCGCTAAATCCCAGCGCCCTGGCCACCTGCTCCGGCCGGCCGGAGCCTGAGGCATCGCAGCGCAGCCTCATGCCGATGCCCAACCCTTCATCTCTTTTCCCTTCCAGCCACAGTCCGTCGATCAAAGGCCGCAGGTCGTAAAACCTTTCCCCCGTATCCCTGGCGTGGTGCCAGGGCAAAGTCTCTTTGGCCAGCAGCGCTGATATTTCCGTCTCCGCTTGCCTGGCGCTATTGGTTGTCTTCACCACTACGGCATACTCAGCAAAGCGCAGTCGGGATTGCAGGGATGGCGCATCGATGCCCACCGGCAAAATCTCGATTATGTCAAGGCCTCCAGGCAACTGCGCGCCGACCTTTTGTACGAACAGGCTGGCTGTGATGCGTCCCTCCAGGAAAATATCCATCAATTCGGCAACGCTGGTCACTCCCACGGCCAGGGGTGCGGCCAATGATATCCTGGGATGCGGACTGAACCCCTCAGAGTAAGACAATTCAATGCCGGCACGGCGCAGAGAACGCTCCCACAGCCTCATCAAATCAAGGTGGGAAAGGAACTTAAGCTGCTCGCCGCGTCCGAATTTAAGCCGAAGGCGGTGCATTCTTTTCCCTGGTTATGGTGATGCGCTCTATCTTGCGATTGACTATCTCGGTTATGGCTATCTTTATATCGCGGTAGCGGAAATGCTCACCCTGTTTGGGGATGCGTCCCAGGTGGCTGAGGATAAACCCGGCTACAGTGTCGTAATCGCCGGACGGCAGGTCAAGCTCCAATTCGTCGTTGGCTTCCTCAACGCGCAGGCCGCCGTCAATCTCAAATGTATTGGCGTCGATAGGAGTTATCTCCTTTTCGTTTGTCGACATCTCATCGCCGATACTGCCCAGGATCTCCGACGCCAGGTGCTCAAGATTGGCAATACCGGCCACGCCGCCGAATTCATCTATGACGATGGCCATGTGAAAATTACTGTCTCTCATCTCGGCCAGCACCTCCCCCAACCTCTTCGTTTCCGGCACAAAATAAGCCTGGCGGACCAGCCGGTCCACCGGGTCTTGTTCATGTATCTCGTTTTTAGCCATGGCCATCAGCACATCCTTGACTGTCAGCATACCCGTGACGTTGTCCATGGTTTC
>CAIMUM010000186.1 GCA_903844685.1 uncultured Dehalococcoidia bacterium | reverse complement strand
CTGGTGAAACACGTCAAAGACGCGTTTTGCCTCCTCTTCTGTCATTATCATCTTGTAACTATTGCCGATTAATTCTTCCCTGGCAAAAAGCAGTTCCCGGCTCATTGCTTCATTAACAAATGTGAAATTGCCCGCCAGGTCCACTTCGTGGTATGAATCCTGCATGCGCTCGAGGATGTTGCGGAACCTTTCCTCGGAGCGCACCAGTGCCAGCTCAAGCTGTTTGCGTTCACTGATATCCCGTCCGACGCAAATGTAGCCGGTCGGTTTGCCGCTGTCGTCCCTTATCAAGGCAACAGATGATTCAACGAAGAACTCCAGGCCGTCCTTGCGTCTCACACGGTGTGAAAATGCGGTATCCGGGTTGCCCGTATCGTAGATGCGGCGAAATACCGTTGACACAGCCTCGGCATCGCTTTCAGGGATGATAACGTGGTAGTCCCTGCCGGTCAGCTCATTCCGTTTATACTGCAGGGTCCGGCACATAAAGCTGTTGGTATACACGAATCTGCCGGCGAGGTCCACTTCGAAACACGCATCGTGCATCTGGTCAAGTATGGCCCGGTGGCGTCCCTCTGACTTTGCCAGGGCATTCTCGAGTTCCTTGCGCTGGTTGATATCCATAAAGTTGCCCAGCGCCGCCCGCCGCCCCGCATATTCAATCGATGTTATCCTCTCCATCACCCACATGACGTCGCCGTTCTTTTTTATAAAACGGTATTCGTAGGGGTGCATGCCGCGGCCTTTCTTCAGGCGGGTGACCGCCTGTTTTTTTACGGAGTCGCGGTCGTCGGGATGGACCAGGTCGAGGGGGGTTTTGCCGTCCAACTCCGCCATGGAATAGCCCGAGAGCTCTTCAAAGAAAGGGCTGACATAGGCGAAACTGTGATCCTGCACGATGTAGATACCGGCGCCCGTGCTCTGCATCAGAGCCTCTGCGAGCGGCGATCCGACAACCTGATTTGCGGAATCGGCTGGATTTTTCTTGTGCCTTTTTGACGAAGGCCTGTGGATGTCCGGCATGTATTAAACCACTGTTACAGTCTCAACAAGTACAAAGGAAGCATCAAACTGCTATTTATCCGTTGGCTATGTAACAGAAAATTATAACACATGGGCAAATATTTAATCTAATCAAGTATTAAATGAATAACGTATACGCCTGAGTTAATCATATTTTGACAGTAACGTCGGGGGCAATTAAGATAATAGCTAAATCTGTTAGTAAAGCAGGTTAAAGGAGAAAAAGGGCAGGTAAAAGGGTGGAAAGAACAATCCCGCAGGTTAAATTAAAGCCCGGCACCGTCCGGGAGGCCCGCATTTTTCTAAAAGAGAAAGGTATTAGCAGGCCCCTGCGCATCGACCTGAGATTCACTGGCTGTTGTGACGCCTCTTTGGGCCTGAGGGTAGACGAAATAGGCAATAGTGACCTGTATATGCAAGCAGATGGCCTGACATTCATCATTGCCCCCGAAGTTTACAAGCAGGCGTATTAAGGATGAAAGCGGTAAAATAATGTAAAAGAGGAACCAGGAAAAGAGAACACAGCGGATTGTTTGTACAGTTTCACGGTATATGGGGACTTTATATGGGGGCCGAAAAGAAGCCTCTGGATGCCGGCAGCCTTGATGAAGCGCTGGCGCAGATCGAGGATGAATTCGGTCCCCTGTTGCGGCATAAGCTAAAAGAACAGGGTGTCAGGCTGGATGGCGGCATCGGCAGGCACTCCTATATCGTCCTCAATGATAAAGGCATCCGGCAACTGACGGACTTGCAGCTAAGGGATAGCGACGTGCTGCATATATTCCCTGCTGTTACAGGCGGGTAATCAATTATATTTACCGGCCTGGATATCCCTCACGGTTTCGAACAATATCCTGACGTTATCGTCGGGCATGGTGTACTGCAGCTCATGCGTAGTGCCCAGGATATGCCGGTTCTTGGTTCTGCCTGTCCTGTAGAAATCGAGGATATCGTCCCTGAATTCAGCAGGTGTCATGGCTTCGCCCCTCTGGATATCTATGCCCGTGATAAAAGTGAGCCTGTCGCCGTATTTATCAACAGCCAGCTTGAAATCGTTGCCGGCGGCCGGTTGGAATGACTGAAGCATATCGATGCCTATTTCCACGTAGTGCTCGAGGAACGGCATCTGGTAGCCGCAGGAATGCAGGCACACCAGGGCGCCGTCCTCGTGCGCCGCGTCGACCTGCTTTTTCAGCCTGGGATACATGAATTCCTTCCACATTTTCATCGAGATGAGGGGCCGGTTGTTGTAGCCATAATCGTCATAGATAAATACGACATCCGCCCCTGCATTGACACTCCTGCGGGCTATCTCTATCTCGTGGTCGATGAAGCGGTCCATAAAGGCCTTGAGCTCGTCGGGGTATTCCACCAGCCAGGTCATATACCTTTCCATGCCTATCATCTGGTTGCTGGTCCAGTCGTGCGGGCCCCAGGCCTCGGCGGCGATGCTGTAGTTGGGGTACTGCTTGCGGTACTGCCGGAAAATGTCATAGAGGCTATCCCGTGTGGGGTCGGGCAGGGGGAAATTCTTAAGGTCGGCCAGGTTCTTGATGGGGGGATCGATCATATCGGGGTATAAACCGCCCCCGATCTTGCGTCCCACTCCGTAGATATCCACCACGTCGATGTGACCTTGCTTATATTTCCACTTGCTGTAAGACGGCGTGGCATAGGAGGCCAGCACCATATCGGCGCCCAGGTCGATGCCGTAGGCATTGGCGAAATTATAGCTGTGTATATCCCACAGGAGGGGCAGGAACCTCCAGATTTCGCCGGCCTGCATGCCCCCGCCGCTTTTGAATTTGCCCCAGAAGAATTTAGCCAGCAGGTTCCTGTTCCAGTGGCTGGACGGCATGTATTCCGCCATCAGCTTGCAGCCGGTGTGCGCCTCGATCCAGTAGAAAACGGGGACACGGTCCGCCGGCAGGCCCTTGGCCGCCGCGTGAATACGTTCTTTGGGCGTCATGCCACTGCTTTTATTTGCGCTCATCGGCCTGCCTCTCCTCTGCGGTTAATACTGAAGCCCTGCCTAATTTTTATGGGCAACCACGGACCGGGCGTAATCCCTGCCCGCCACGCAGTCCGGCCCGTAAAAATCCGCGCCTATCTTTTTAGCATAATCGCCGCTGAGCGGCGCCCCGCCCACCATGATCTTTACACCGCTGTGCAGTCCCGCTTTATCGATAGCCTCGATAACGTCTTTCATCATGTACATGGTTGTGGAGAGCAGGGCTGACATGCCCACCACATCGGGTTTATGCTCTTTTACGGCCCCGACAAACTGCTCCGCGGCAACGTCGCTGCCGAGGTCCACTACCTCAAACCCTGCGCCTTCCAGCGCCATGGCTAGCAGATTCTTGCCGATATCGTGGAGGTCCCCCTTGACCGTGCCGACCACGGCCTTGCCGCTTTTAGCCACCGACCCGGCAGGCGAGCGCTGCTTGATAACCTCAACGCTCTTCTGCATGGCCCTGGCGGCAACCAGCAGTTCGGGAAGGAAATATTCGCCGTCCTGGAAGAGCTTGCCGACCACGTCCATGGCGGGTATCAGAGCCTGCCCCATTATTGCGTCCGGCATCTTGCCTTCGTCCATCAGCTTTACTACCAGGGCAACCGCTTTATCAGCTTTGCCGTCTATGACGAGCTGTTTTAATTCATCCATAAGCAGACCTCCCTCAGTTATAAAGAGCCAAGTGACATTCTATAAGTAAGTCTCGATATTTTCAAGCCAGGGTTTTTGCAGGAGGCGCTGGTTGTGATAGCTTACAATACTTGACGTTTCGGTTATAGTTGTTGTTAGATAGAGGATGTGAAGAAAGCAAATCGTCAGGACGATGAAACGAGGTAATAATGCCTTTACAACAATGGATACTGCTGAATATCCCGACCTGGGCAATAGCCACCATAATGCTGGTCATAGCTGTGGGGACGGCCGTGGGAGGTGTGTTGCTGGTGCGCCATCTGGTTGATATCAGGAAATTCAAAGAACACCATGATATCGCCGGCCCTATATTTAGCACCATCGGGGTGATCTATGCGGTAATGCTGGCTTTTGTGCTGGTGGTCGTCTGGCAGGATTTCGACAAGGCACAGAACAACACCGTGCAGGAAGCCAACTACTTTGCCCAAATGTACCGAGATACAGTGGGACTGCCCGAACCGTTCAGGAGCCAATTCCTGGAGGCAAACGGTAAGTATATTGAAGCAGTGATCAAATATGAGTGGCCGCAGATGCAGCGGGGTCAGAGGAGCCTGGAAGCTGATGCGGCCGCCGCTAAGGTCTGGGAACTGACTGGAAAATTCGACCCTAAAACCGACAGGGAGAAGATATTTTTCAGCGAAATTCTAAAAAATATGAATAATGCGGTTGAGATGAGGAGGCAGCGCTTGCAGGATGCCTCTTCCGGCCTGCACCCGGCACTGTGGTTCGTGCTTCTTTTCGGCGGTATTATCACGGTGGTTTTCACCTTCTTTTTCGGGTCGGAGAACCTCTTTGCCCAGCTTACCATGACCACACTGCTGGCGGTGCTGATAGTGCTCATCATTTTCACTATCCTGCTCATGGATTTCCCCTACAGCGGGGACCTGAGTATCCCTGTAACTCCCTTCCAGAAGGTGCTGGAGAACTTCTGGACCTGATGCTGATATGCTGTAATGACTCATTATTGGCGGGCTAAAAAAACGCTTCTATTTGCCATTCACATTATCAGCGCCTAAAATTATTAAGACAACCTGGCCATGAAGGCCGGGTTATCTAATTAAAGGATAGTCGTGCCGGATAAGCAACCAGCAGTAAAACCTGTCAGAGGAAAAATAGTCATGTCCCGCGAACTTTGCAAGGAATGCGGGCTGTGCATACATTTCTGCCCGAAGAAGGTCATAGTGCAGTCGGGCAAACTGAATGCGGCAGGCTACCAGAGCGCGGAATTTAAAGATGACGGCGAATGCACCGGCTGCGCTATCTGTGCAATCGTCTGCCCCGAGGTGGCCATCGAGGTGTACCGTGACTAAAGTGCTGATGGACGGCAACAGCGCCATCGCCGAGGCGGCCATCCGCGCCGGATGCCAGTGCTATTTCGGCTACCCGATCACACCGCAAAACGAGCTGACAGAATACATGGCCCTCAACCTCAGCCGGCGCAAGGGCTGCGCTTTTGTGCAGGCCGAGAGCGAGGTGGCGGCTATCAATATGGTTTACGGCGCCAGTGTGGCCGGGGCGAGGGCCATGACGTCGTCCTCCAGCCCGGGCATTAGCCTCAAGCAGGAGGGTATCTCTTACCTGGCGGCCTGCGAGCTGCCGGCGGTCATCGTGAATATGCAGCGCGGCGGTCCGGGACTGGGCAGCATCTCGGCCGCTCAATCCGATTATTTCCAGGCCACGCGCGGGGGCGGGCACGGCGATTACCGCACCATTGTGCTCGGACCTTCATCTGTGCAGGAACTGGCCGATATGACCATGCGCGCCTTCGACCTGGCCGACAAGTACAAGATCCCGGTGATAATCCTGGGGGATGGTGTGTTGGGCCAGATGAAGGAGCCGGTTGAATTCAAACGGGAAGCCCCCACTGTTCTGGCCGTCAGGGAAGGCTCCCTGCGGGGCGCCAAAGGCCGTCCCAGCAGGATAATCAAGACCTTCACCTCCAACCCGTCGGAACTGGAGGAGATAAACTGGAGCTTGTTCCGCCGCTATACTCTGATAAAGAAAGAGGAAACTACCTTCGAGACTTTTTTAACTGAGGATGCCAGGCTGGTGGTGGTGGCCTTCGGCATCGCCGCCCGCATCGCCAAAGGCGCCATCAAGAACCTGCGCGCCGAGGGGCTCAAGGTCGGGCTGATGCGGCCGATAACTCTGTGGCCATTCCCTGATGAGCCGCTTAAGGAGATGGCCAAGACTATCAAGCAATACCTTGTATTTGAAATGAATATGGGGCAGATGTTAGAGGACGTGCAACTGGCTTTGGCCGGCCAGGGCGAGGTGGCCTTTTACGGGCGCCCGGGTGGCGTGATTCCCAATCCCAGCGAGGTGGCCAGGGTCATAGCAAGGCTTTATTACCAGAAAGGTTTGAAATAATGAAAGCTGTTTACAAGTATCCTAAATCGTTAAAAAGAGCGCCTTTCCATTACTGCCCGGGCTGCGGGCACTCTGTGGCGCACCGGCTGACATGTGAGGTCATCGACGAAATGGGCTTGCAGGAGAGGGTCATCGGAATACCGCCGCCGGGCTGCTCGGTCTTCGCCTATAACTACTTCGATGTCGACATGGCGGAATCGGCCCATGGCAGGGGCGCGGCGGTGGCGACCGGCATCAAGCGCGCTTACCCTGAGAGCGTAGTCTTCACCTACCAGGGCGACGGCGACCTGGCCGGTATCGGCACAGCCGAGACCATCCACGCGGCCAACCGCGGCGAGAATATCACCACTATTTTTATCAACAACGCGGTTTACGGCATGACCGGCGGGCAGATGGCGCCCACCACGCTGCGAGGCATGAAGACGACTACGACGCCCTACGGGCGTGATCACATCCTCGAAGGACATCCCATCAGGATGAGCGAGATACTGGCCCTGCTGGACGGCGTGGCCTACATCGAGAGGGTGGCCGTGAACTCCCCTGCCAATATCAGGAAGGCCAAAAAGGCCATCGCTAAAGCCTTCCAGGTACAGCTTGACGGGAGCGGCTTCTCCATGGTGGAGATACTGTCTCCCTGCCCCACTAACTGGAAGATGACGCCGATAAAGTCCTGGCAGTGGATTGACGAGGAGATGACGAAAGTCTTTCCACTCGGCGTTTACAAAGACGTTACGGAGAAAAAGGTTGCTGATTAAAACGCTCATAGCCGGCTTCGGCGGCCAGGGTGTGCTCTCTATGGGGCTTAACCTTGCCGAGGCGGCCATGCTGGAAGGCAAGAACGTTACCTACCTGCCGGCTTACGGAGCGGAAGTGCGCGGCGGCACGGCCAACTGCACGGTGGCTATCTCCGACGACGAGATAGCCTCGCCGGTGGCCTCCTCTCCCGAATTTGTGATCGCTATGAACCAGCCTTCGGCGCTCAAATTCCAGCACCATATACAGTCGGGCGGTCTTTTCTTTCTCAATTCCTCGCTGGTGGAGGCCGAGATAATCAGGGGGGATATCGAGATAGTGCGTGTGCCCGCCAACAAGATAGCCGAGGACCTAGGCAGCCCCAAAGCGGCCAACATGGTCATGCTGGGCGCCTTCACTAAAAAGAGCGGCGTGGTTGAACTATCAAATGTTACAGAAGCGCTCAAGCATATCCTCAGCGCCAAGAAAAAGCTGCTCGAGGTAAATGAAAAAGCGCTGCAGACAGGGTATAATCTGTTCTGACCAAGCGGGTGGGTGCTGGAAGCCAGGATAAAAAGGAGTTAACTATGAGCGTAAAACAGGTATCGGTTATCCTTGAAAACGTGCCGGGCATGTTCCTGGCGGTCAGCGAGTGCCTGGGACGTGAGGCCATCAATATACGCGCCATCTCGGTAGCCGATACATCCGGTACCAGCACGGTCAGGTTTGTTACCGACAACCCCGAGAAGACCATCAGCGTCCTCAAGAGCAATGGCTACAAGGTCATAGAAAATGAGGTGCTGGCCGTGGAGATACCCGACCACCCCGGCGCCATGCAGGCTATCCTCAAACCCCTGCGCGAGGCCAGCATTAACGTGCTCTACTTCTATACCTTCCTTGGCCGCGGCGAGAGCGGCCAACCCATCGTTATCATCGGTGTGGATAAAACTGTAGAAGCCATGGAAGCGCTCAAGAGGAACTGGGTGCAAACGTTTGGCAAAGAGATATATTCACTTTAATGGCGAGAGTACATTTTGGTTCCAAAAGAATAGGGCAGCGCCCAGAAAGTCAGCCCTATCTCATTAATAAGCTCTTCAATATTTGTATCGGAAACCTGTGGCTGTTCGCGCTCGATTAAGCATGTTCCCTGATTTGTCATTTTTGCCCTGCTTGACGGGCCTGGCGCCAGAAATCTTTTCAGACAATCTAATTTAATCACAGGCAGGCAGGCCGGGCATCAGTGACGGGCGTATAATTTTAATTGTGCGTAAAGCCTTATTTTCTCCTCGCTTACCCTGTTGACAACTATTAACGCCACCTAATAGTTTTGGCTGAGCAGTAAAATTCTTTACTTGCGCTTAAACGCAGTTGTATACTAACTGTACACTTTCCTGGGATTGGCTTTAATTGGCTTTAATAAAGATTTTGCTGGCAGAGGACCATGCTGTGGTGCGTGAGAGCATACATGAATCGCTTTCACGTGAAGCCGAATTTAACGTAGTGGGGGAGGCCAGTGATGGGGAGGAGGCTGTCAGGATGGCGCAAAAACTGGTTCCCGATGTCATCCTTATGGATATCTCGATGCCGGTGCTTAACGGCATCGAGGCCACCCGCCAGATCAAGTCGTTCCAGCCCTCTGTAGCTATATTGATACTGACCGCCTATGACGATGAGCAGTATATATTTTCTGTACTCTCCGCCGGCGCAGCTGGCTACCTGCTCAAAGATATAGGCATGCAGGAGCTGGTGGAGGCCATCAAAACGGTTTACAAAGGCGACTCGGTGCTTCATCCGTCCATAGCAAAAAAGGTGCTGCACCAGATACGTTCGTTGAAGAACGGGCCGCCCAAGGAGCAGCGCCATGAGGTGCTCAGCGACAGGGAGTCCCATGTGCTAAGGTTGGCTGCCAGCGGGTTGAGCAACAATGCTATAGCACAGGAGCTGCACGTGAGTGTGAGCACGATTCAAAGCCACCTGAGGTCCATCTTCAATAAGCTTGGCGTGGGTTCCCGTACCGAAGCTATGATCGAAGCTATGAAAAAAGGCTTGCTCACTCTGAAAGATATAACCTGATGTGTGGTTCGGGGATGGTACAGGTGGGACTGTTTTGATAAACACATTTATTATCACTATCTTGCTGATTGCGCTGGCCGTCACTGCCGGGCTGCTCATATTCATCGTGGTCAGGATAATGCTGAGAAAAGAGCCCTGGCCGGCAAGCACCGGCGAAAGGCTGGCCAGGATACTGGACGGGTTTCCGCTGCCCGTTTTCGAGATCGACAGTGAGCATAAAGTCACACAGTGGAACTCGGCCCTGGAAACCATGTCCGGTATCAAAAAAGCAGACGTGCTGGGCACAAGCGGCCAATGGCGGGCGTTCTACCCGGAGAAAAGGCCCGTGCTGGCCGACCTGATAGCGGATGGGGCGCCGGGGAAAACGATCGATGCATTCTACAAGGGCAAGTTTAAACCGGCACCTCTCATAGACGGCGCCTACGAGGCTGAGGATTTCTTTCCCGCGCTGGGGGAAAAAGGCAAATGGTACCAGTTCACGGCCAGCCCAATACGGGACAATCGTGGTGTGGTGGGCGCCATAGAGATACTGGAGGATGTCACCGATCAGCACATTGCCGACCAGAACCTGCGCTATTACGTGGGGCAGTTGACGCGCGTCCAGGAAGAAGAACGCAAATATCTTGCTAGGGAACTGCATGACACGACGGTTCAGACCCTGGTCGCCCTGATTTACCAGCTGGATAATTTTTTCGCTGGCAAGCCCAACCTTACTGAAGCTGAAACGGACAGACTGCGGACTATTTACAAGAGCCTGAAAAGGGCGGTGGAAGGGGTGAGGGGGTTCAGCCGTGAACTGCGGCCGCCGGTACTGGATGATCTGGGGCTTGTTCCGGGCCTGAGCTGGCTGGCCGATGACCTGAAAAAAGTTTATAACGTGGAGGTTAACGTTGATGTCAGTGGTGAGGAGAAGAGGCTGCCGCAGGACGTTGAGCTTGCCCTTTTTCGCATAATCCAGGAAGCGCTGATAAATTCCGCCAAGCATGCCAGGGTACCTTCAATGCAGGCTAAAATAGCCTACCTGAAGGATAAAGTTGAGGTGAATGTAATAGATCGCGGTGAGGGGTTTGACCTGCCGGAGAAAATAAGTTCCCTGCCGAGAGACGGCAAGCTGGGCCTGGCGGGCATCGCCGAGAGGGTACAACTGCTGGGGGGCAGGTTGGAGATCGACACTGGCAAAGGCAGGGGCACCAGTGTTAACGTGGAAATACCGCTGTGATCAGCCGTGCCCTCGACAGTTGGCAAATCAGAGAGCGGACTTGAAGAAAACCGCGGCCAGTGGCGGGAGTGTGATGCTGAGCGAGAAAGGCCTGCCGTGGAAATCCGCGGGGCCGGCCTGCAGTCCGCCCAGGTTTCCCTGCCCGCTGCCGCCGTAGTCTTCGGCATCACTGTTGAATACCTCCTGCCAGAAGCCGCCGCGGGGCACACCCAGGTGGTAGCCCTGGCGGGGCAGGGGTGTGAAATTGCAGGAGATAAGGAAAATATCCTCTGTTGAGCGGCCGCGGCGCAGGTAGCTCACCACGCTGTGCAGTGAATCGTTGCAGTCAACCCATTCGAAGCCGGCCGGGTCGAAATCCAGCTCATGCAGGGCGGGTTCGCTGCGGTAAAGGCGTGCGGCATCGCCCACCAGTTTCTGCAGCCCATTGTGAGGAGGGTATTGCAACAGGTGCCAATCGAGGCTTTTCTCGTGGTTCCACTCGCTCCACTGGCCTATCTCATCTCCCATGAAGAGCAGCTTCTTGCCCGGCTGCGAGAACATAAATGCCATGAGCAGGCGAAGGTTGGCGAATTTCTGCCAGTCATCGCCGGGCATTTTGCCCAGCAGCGAGGACTTGCCATGAACGACCTCGTCATGTGAGAGCGAAAGCACGAAGTTTTCAGTGTAGGCATAGAGCATGCGGAAGGTCAGCCTGTCGTGATGGTATTTACGGTGCACCGGGTTTTTAGTGAAGTAATCGAGCGTGTCGTGCATCCAGCCCATGTCCCATTTCATTCCGAAGCCCAGCCCCCCGATGTAGGTCGGGCGGCTGACCATCGGCCAGTCCGTGGACTCCTCGGCGATAGTCTGTACATCAGGGTAGTTTTTATATACTTCCTCGTTGAAGCGGCGCAGCAGGGAAACAGCCTCAAGGTTTTCGCGTCCTCCGAATTGGTTTGGTAACCACTCCCCCTTTTTTCTTGAATAGTCCAGGTAGAGCATTGAGGCCACGCCGTCCACGCGCAGCCCGTCGATATGGTACTTGTCCAGCCAGAAGAGGGCGCTGCTGAGCAGGAAGCTGCGCACCTCGTGGCGGCCGTAGTTGAAGATATAGCTTTTCCAATCGGGATGAAAGCCCCTGCGCGGGTCGGCGTGCTCGTAGAGATGCGTACCGTCGAAGAAGCCCGGCCCGTGCCCATCGGTGGGGAAATGCGACGGGACCCAGTCGAGGATCACCCCTATGTTATGCTGATGCAGATAGTCCACCAGGTACATGAAATCCTGCGGCGTGCCGTAGCGGCTGGTGGGGGCGAAATAGCCGGTCACCTGGTAGCCCCAGGAGCCGTAAAAGGGATGCTCCATCACCGGCATCAGTTCTACGTGGGTGAAGCCCATGTTGGCGATGTAATCAGCCAGTTCGGCGGCAAGCTCGCGGTAGCCCAGCGGGCGGTTATTTTCCCCGGGCACCCGCTTCCATGAACCGGGGTGCAATTCGTACATGGAAATGGGGGCATCCAGGGCGTTTATATTTTTTCGTTTGGCCATCCATTCTGCATCCTTCCATTCATAGGAGAGGTCCCAGACCACGGAGGCCGTCCTGGGCGGCTGTTCGCAGTGGAATGCGAAGGGGTCCGCCTTGTCGGCGCGGTGCCGGTTCACGCGCGACTCGATATGGTATTTGTACAGTGCGCCGCTGCCCATGCCGGGTATAAAGCCCTCCCAGATGCCCGAACCTTCGCGGGTACCGAGCCTGAAACCATGCTTCTCCCAGCCGTTGAAATCTCCTGTGACGTAAACCTGCTTCGCGTTGGGCGCCCACACGGCGAAGTAAGTGCCGTCAACTCCTGCGTCAGTAACCGGGTGCGCGCCCAGTTTATCATAGAGGCGTATATGGCTGCCCTCGTTGAAGAGGTAAAGGTCATCGCTGCTCAGCAAACTGAAAGATTGCATGTTCGAATCCATAGTTAAATACAATATGAAGCGGGCAGGCTTTTCTTAATCAGGGAATTTAAAACCTTTTTCCGTCAACAGCTTTATACAGGCGTCGACGGCCCTCTCGTCGTAGAGCCTGCCGCGGTTAGCGGTTATCTCGGCAAGAGCCTTATCTACGCCCAGTGCGGGGCGGTAGGGACGGTGGGATATCATAGCCTCAACGACGTCAGCTACAGCTATGATCCTGGCTTCCAGTACTATATCATCCCCCTTGAGGCCCGCAGGATAGCCCGAGCCATCCATCCTTTCATGGTGCTGGACGACAATATCGGCAATGGGCCATGGGAACTTGATGGCAGCGATAACGTCATAGCTGGCTGCTGCGTGCGCCCTGGCCAGTCCCATCTCAAGATCTGTGAGTTTACCAGGCTTGCTGAGAATTTCGGAAGGCACATAGATCTTGCCCACGTCGTGCAGCAGGCCGGCCACGCGCAGCGGCTGTTTCCTGTCATCGGGCAACCCCAGTTCATCGGCTATGGCCAGCGCCAGGTGGGTTACGCGCCTCTGGTGGCCGGCGGTATAGGGATCGCGCAGTTCGCTCATCATGGCAATAGCACCGATAGTGCTCTCCAATGAGGAGCCCAACCTTTCCAGCGCTGACCGGAGCTCTTCTTCGGCCTTCTTGCGCTCGGTTATATCGCGGATAACGCCTTCGATGCCGGCAGGTTGGCCTTCGGCATCGCGGTAGATGTGGCTGTTGGCGGCAACGGTGATAATCTGTCCATCGGCCCGCCTGAGGTTCACTTCCAGGTCAATAACTTCGCCTTTAGCCTTTATCAACTCAAGTATGCGCGCCCTCTCCTCCGGGTTTGCGTATATATCACGGGCCAGGTTCTTGCCGATGACCTGCTCGACCGATTCCACGCCCAGCAGGCGGGTTATCGCCGGGCTGACCAGGGTGATGATTCCTTCATTATCTGTGCGGTAGAGTACATCGTGCATATTTTCAACAACTGTACGGTACTTTTCCTCGCTTTCCCTTAGCAGTCTTTCCATCTGCTTGCGCTCGGTGATATCCTCGGCAATGCCGTAGACGCCGATTATTTCTCCATCAATGATGATCGGGGTGCCGGTGATATGGATATCGATCCTCCTGCCGTCCTTTGCTATCATAACAGCCTCGTAGGATTGGGGTTCCCCGTTGAGTGCCCTGGCGTAATTGCGTTTAACGGTCTCCAGGTATTCAGGTGCCATCACATTGGCGAAACCCATCTTGCCGATATCTTCTTCCGAGTAGCCTGATATCCGTAACGCCGCAGTGTTGACACTGGTGTAGCGCCCCTGCCGGTCGAGCGCATATACCATGGCGGGGTTGTGCTGGAAGAGCGAACGGTAGCGCTGCTCGCTTTCAACCAGTTGATTTTCCATTTGCTTGCGCAGCGTGATGTCGCGCTGTATCGCGATAACCAGTTTATCACCGGCCAACTCCACCAGGCGCAAATGGGTATCCACGATAAATGTGGAGCCGTCTTTGCGGATATGTATCGCCTCTGAGGATAATTCCCTCTGTTCCAGCAGTCGCCGGTGGCGTTCTTCCAGCCCGGGCAGTTCCTCAATCGGGACCAATTGGCGCATGTTCATGGCCAGCATCTCATCCCGGCTGAAACCGCGAATGCTGCAGGAGGTCTGGTTGGCGTAGATGATTTTGCCGTCCAGGTCGTAGGCTATGATAGAATCGTAGGCTGAATCGAGCAGGGCTGCCCGCTGCTGTGTGTCTTTCTCGGCTTTCACCCTGTCGGTAACATCGCGGGACAGCCCGCGCAGGCCGATTATCTCGCCCTTTTGGTTGCGCAAAGGGTAAATGGAATCCTCGAGGTAAATCCGGCTGCCGTCCTTGCGTATATTGCTCATTGGAACCCAGTGGCGGGGGATACCCGTGTTGAATACGCTGGAATACGCCTCAACAATCCTCCTCCTTTCCTCGGGCGGCGTGTAAGCCTTGTAGTTAAGGCCGAGCAGCTCTTCCCGCGAGTAGCCGGACTGGCGGCAGACCACATCGTTGAAGAAGGTGTAATTGCCCTTGGCATCCAATTCGTAGTAGGCCTCGTCCATCTCCTCGAGTATGGCGCGATACTTCGCCTCGCTCTGCCTGAGCGCCTCCTCGGCAAGCTTGCGCTCGGTGATTTCAGTCAGGAAATTCAGCGTGGCCGGCCTGCCCTCCCAGTCTATCTTCACCGCCTGTATCTCGACCCAGCCTTCCTGGCCATCTTTTCTAACCACACGGAACGGGTAAACCTGCTCGAAAACCTCACCTTTGAGACGGCGCAGATGCCTGTCTATGACCATTTGCCTGTCATCCGGGTGGATAAAATCCAGGAAGGACATCGAGGATAGTTCTTCCTTGCTGTAACCGACCATGCCGGCGGCATTAGGGTTGGCAAATTTTATCAATCCGTCCTGGGCCACGATGATGGCCTCGCGGGCGTTCTCCACCACCAGCCGGTATTTCTCCTCGCTCTCTCGCAGGCTTTGCTCGGCCTGCCTGCGGGCGCCTATGTCGCGTGCGATGCCCAGCAGCCCGTTGAACTGTCCTGCAGCATCCGTAACTGTCGTCACTGAGGTCTCCATCCAAACCGTGGAGCCGTCCTTGCGGTATACCTCCAGTTCACGGGTGAACCATTTTTGTTGGTCGGAGGGTCCATCCAGGGCGGGTACACTCCCCTCTGCAATGGCTTTGACCAATTCATCCAGCGAAGCCGGTGTTATCTGCTGGGTGACGTCGCGCGTAAGGGCCTCATCAACAGTGAAACCGCGCAGTCTGGTGACCGACGGGCTGATAAAAGTGTAACGGAAGTTTTTATCCAGCACCCAGATGAGGTCCGCGGTGTGGTCGGTGATGAAGTGGTAGCGCTCCTCGCTGGCCTGCAGCGCCTGCCTGGAAGCAAGACGGTCTATAATGACGCCGATATCGGCTGCAATAGCTTCCAGTGAATTACGAATGACGGCGGGCATGTTATCCTGCTTATGAGATAAGATACCCAGGCTGGCTATCGCCTTACCCTGGTACAGCACCGGTATGGTTGCGTCGAATGTAAAGCCCTCTGGTTTTAGCTGCTCGTCAAAGGGAGCTGTGAATTCCTTGGCTTTGACATACAATGGGTTGCCCTTCTGGATGAGGCGCGCATCTGCGGAATCAGCTTTAAGGACAGAGTAGTTTGCCTTCAGGTACTCAGAGCCTCCGTGGTAGCAGGCGGCTTTGAAATCGCCGCTTTTTCCATCCAGGATATAGATGACGCCTGTGTCGAACCCGGAGATCTCGACGGCCGCGTCCAGGCAGTCCATGAGCGCCGTCTCCATATCTATGCGTCCGGACAGCTTTAATGCCAGGTCGCGGCGTATCCTTGTCCTGGCCTCAGTCTGGCGGTGCTCGGTGATATCCACACAGGCGCCGACCGAGCGGACTATCCGGCCTTCCTCATCGCGGATTACCAGACCGCGGTCGATCCAGTTGCGCATCGATCCATCTTTATGGATGATGCGGTATTCCACGTTGTAAGGTTCCCCGGTTTCAGCATGCCTGTTGAGCGCTGCCATGACACGGTCGTGGTCATCCGGGTGCAGCGCGTTTTCCCGGGCTTCCAGCGTGCGTGGGAACTCGCCGACCGGATAGCCCAGCATACTGTCGATATCGCCGTACCACTCCACGTGGTCACTGCCGATATCCCAATCCCAGACGATGTCGGTGGTGCTCTGTACGGCCTTGCGGAATAACTCCTCGCTCTGCCGCAGCGCCTCCTCAACACTTCTGCGACCTGTTATCTCCGCCTCGAGGTCCTGTATCTTTTTCTCGAGCTTTTGTGTCAGGCTGAGGTTAAATAGATTGCCCTGGGCGTCCTTCTCCACCTTAGGCCTGCGTCCGCGCTTTTTGGGCGGGGGCGGGACAACGGGCAACTCTGCCGGCAGTGCTTTCATCACTGGTCCGGTTGCCTTTCTTCTGCGCGGCACTGAAGCTTTTGTTTTCTTTTTATCAGTCACATCACTTACTCGTAATCCCCTATATATTCTATGTATTGTCAGGTTGTGTCAAGTCAGACCGTATTTAGAAAAGCAGTATCATTTGTTGCATTTTATCGTGTAAATCGCGGCGGTCTGTATCTGTTATGTTATAATAATTTTACATGTGGGGGAGTTATGGCTATCAAGTATATTAAAGAGCCTGAATTAATTGACCCCGTGATGATCGCCAGCTGGCCTGGCATCGGCAACGTCGGGATGATCGCGGTGGACGTACTGCGCAGGGTAATGCGGGCCGAGATGATGGCCTACATCGAGCCGCAGGATTTTTTCTACCCCAACAGGGTTATCATCCGTAGCGGTGAACTGGTGGAGCTCGGCTTCCCTTCCAGCGATTTCTATTTCGCGCGTAACGAAAGGCATGACCTGATCTTTTTCGTGGGGGAGGAGCAGCCGGCTGAAGGGGGAGGAGTCTATGCAACGGGCAGTAAGGCCTATGCCATGGCCAACCTGGTGCTGGATGTGGCTCAGAAATGCGGCTGCAAGCGCGTTTATACTTCGGGGGCTGCGGTGACGCCCATGCACCACACGGCGAGGTCGCGTGTATGGGCCGTGCCGAATTGCACGGAGCTTTTACTGGAATTTAGGAAGTATGATAATGCTGTGCTGATGTCAGATGTCGAGGGTCGGGGCGGCGAGGGCAACATCACGGGACTGAACGGCCTGCTGCTGGGCATAGCGCGCCGGCGCGGCCTGGAGGCCGTCTGCATTATGGGAGAGATACCCATTTACCTGCAGGGCTTTCCCTTCCCTTATCCCAAGGGTTCCAAGTCTGTGCTGGAGGTGCTGGCCGCTGCCCTCGGCATGTGGATAGATATGGAGCGGATCGACCATATGGCGCAGGACAGCGAAAATGAGCTGACCGGCCTATATAATAAATTGCCGCCCGAGATAAAAGAGCGGCTCGACCGGCTCAAGCATACTACGGTGGCCGCACCGGAGAGCATGGAGGCCATTACCGACGAGGACAAGAGGAAGATACTTGACGACGTGGATAAATTTTTCAGGCGCGAAGGCGGGGGCGAGCAGAGTTGAGCTTGGGACCTATATACCGGCTGCACGGTGAACACAAGCTGCAAAAGCCGGCCCTTATCGTTGCCTGGCTGGAAGATGCCAGCAGTCTGGGCGTCCGCACCGTTGATTACCTGATCGAAGGATTGGGCTGCCGGGAGTTCGGCGAGATACTGCCCGAGGGGTTCTTCCCCATGGCCGGAGTGAACGTGGTGGACGATGTAGCGCAGTTCCCTGAGAGCAAGTTTTATGTTAGTGATGAGAGCAACCTGGTCATCTTCAGGAGCAACATACCCAGGACGGGCTGGCACGGTTTCCTCAACGCTGTGCTGGACGTGGCCGGCCATGACTGCAGAGTGAGCGAGATATATACGCTGGGCGCCATGATTTCCCCGGCAGCCCATACGCTGCCGCGCCTGCTCATCTCGATAGTCAATCAGAAAGAGCTGAAGGAAGAGCTGGAGCCCTTCAATGTGATGACGGGCAGCGACTTCGAAACGCCGCCCGGCCAGAAACCGACGCTCAGTTCCTACCTGATCTGGCTGGCAAAACAGAGAGGGATCCGCGGGGTCAACCTGTGGGTTCCGGTGCCTTATTACCTCGTGTCGATCGATGACCCGACAGCCTGCAAAAGGCTGGTTTACTTTTTCAACAGCAAGTTCGATTTAGGCGTGGATTTCACCAAACTCGATATGCGGGTAGCGCAGCAAAATGACAAAATAGCCGGGCTTTTCCAGCGTTCACCGGAGTTAGAGGCATTTGTGCGCAGGCTGGAGGCCGGCGATGGGTTGGACGGTGAGGAGAGTGAGAAACTGGCACGTGAGATGTCGGAAGCCCTGAAGTAAGCTCAGCTATTGCAACCCGTGAAATGCGGGCAGCCGCAGGTGGGGCGGCAATCGCAGCACAAAACGTCATTGCGAGGAGCGCTGCGACGAAGCAATCCCTTTGATATAATTTGGCGTTTACCAATCCATAAAGAAGGAGGATTATCCCATGGCAGTCGGTTTTCAAAAAGAGGGCAAAATCGCGATTATTACGCTTAACCGCCCTGAGGCGCTCAATTCGTTCGACCCTGACCAGATAAATGAGTTCAACAAGTGCCTCTACGATTTCAATGCAGACCACGGACTCTGGGTGGCTATTGTGACAGGTTCCGGAGAGCGGGCCTTCTCGGTGGGTGCGGACATCAAAACCACGCTGCCGCGCATACAGGCCAGCGCGCACCGCGGCGAGATGCCTGCGCCGGCCATCTGCGAGGATATGCAGATCTGGAAGCCCATTATCGCCGCCGTTAACGGCGCCTGCCTGGGCGGTGGTTTCGAGGTCGCGCTGGCCTGCGATATCAGGATAGCGGCCGAGAACGCCATCTTTGGATTTCCCGAGATAAACCTCGGCCTGATCCCCGGCTGGGGCGGCACGCAGAGATTGCCGCGGGCTGTGCCGCTGGCTAAGGCCGCCGAGATGCTGACGTCGGGACGCCCTATCGACGCCCAGGAGGCTTACCGCATCGGGCTGGTCAACAGGGTGGTGACTCCCTCGGAATTGATGGCCGAGGCTATGAAGATGGCCGAGACGCTGCTCAAGCCGGCGCCTCTGGCTGCCAGGGCGGCCAAGCAGGCCATGATGATGGGGCTTAATACCACGCTCTTACAGGGGCTGGAACTGGAATACCAGCTTGAACGCGCGGTTACGCAATCAGAGGACTTCCAGGAAGGGCGGCAGGCATTTATCGAGAAACGCAAAGCAGATTTCAAAGCCAAATAATATTTTAAAAGGAGAAAACTGATGGCATTTAAAAAAGTTGGTGTCGTAGGCTGCGGCCTGATGGGCAGGGGCATAGCCGAGGTCAGCGCAAAAGCGGGCTATGACGTAGTGGTTTCCGAGATAAACAGGGAACTCCTGGATAAAGGCATGGCAGCCGTCAAAGGGTCGCTGGCCAAAGCTGTTGAGAAAGGCAAGCTGGCCCAGGTTGACATGGATAAGACCCTGGGCAAGATCAAGGGCACTACCGATATGATGGATTTTAAGGACTGCGACCTGGTGGTCGAAGCCGCTATCGAGAACCTTGAGCTTAAGAAGAAGATATTCACGGACCTGGACCGGATATGTGCGCCTAACGCCGTACTGAGCACCAATACCTCCTGCCTTTCAGTGATGGATGTGGCTGCTGTTACCAAGAGGACCGACAAAGTCCTGGGCTGCCATTTCTTCAACCCTGTGCCCGTTATGAAGCTGCTTGAGCTGGTGAAGACCATCACCACCAGCAAGGAAACGCTGGATGCCGCGGTGGAATGGGGCAAGTCGCTGGGCAAGACCGTTATCATCGCCCCCGACCGGCCGGGCTTCATCGTCAACCGCTCTTTCATGCCTTACATGATAGAGGCATTCGAGATGTATGAGCAGGGAGTTGCCAGCCGGGAGGATATCGATACCGGTGTACAGTTGGGATTGAATCACCCCATGGGGCCGCTGACCTTGGCAGACATGGTAGGGCTGGACACCCTGCTATTTGTAACTGACGCGATTTATGCCGAGACCAAGAATCCCAAGTTCGTTGCACCTATACTGCTGCGCAAGATGGTCACGGCCGGCCACCTGGGCCGCAAGACCGGCAAAGGCTTTTACGATTATAAGTAGAGAATCGCATATAAACGCAGGGCGGGTTTTTTAAACCCGCCCGCCGGGCGAACCTTCAGATTGGCCTCTACAATAAGCCGCGCCGTTACCGTTATCAGGGACCGTAGTGACGGCGCAATCTTCCGGCGCTATAATCTACTCAGGATGAATGTAGAAAAAGCCCGCGAACTCGGCTTCTGTTTCGGTGTGAGGCGCGCTCTCAGGATAATCGAGGGCGCAGCCGGCGGGACAGGCATAGTCACGCTGGGGCCTATTGTTCATAACAAGATTGTCGTAGCCCGACTGAAAGGTCTGGGCGTCGGTGTGGTAGATGATATTGACAGCCTCAAAGGCGGCGTCATCGCCATCTCTTCACATGGCGTATCACCGGAAACGCTGGATAAGATAAATGCCAGGGGTGTGGAGGTGATAGATACCACCTGCCCGATTGTGCGCAGTGCCCAGAAGGCTGCCCGCAGGCTGGCAAATGCAGGCTTCGGAATCATTATCTTCGGCGAGGCCAGCCATCCCGAGGTCAGGGGATTGCTGGGTTGGGCGGGCCGCAATGCTATCGCTTCCATGGATGCCGAAGTCGTACCGGTTGATAGCCTTCCCAAGCGCGTCGGCATAATGGCCCAGACCACCCAGAGCCGGGGGGAATTCGCAGCATTTGTCAACCGGCTTAATCAAAGATTGTTGCCGCACTCCCAGGAGATCAGGGTCATAAATACCCTCTGCCAGGAGACACAGAAAAGGCAACTGGCGGCGGAAGAATTGGCCGCGACCAGCGACCTGATGATAGTTGTGGGCGGCCACAACAGCGCCAATACGCGCCGGCTGGCGGAGGTCTGCCAGCACAGTATAACCACGCACCATATCGAAAACGCGTCCGAGATAGATGCCGGATGGCTGAAGGGAGTGCGATCCGTGGGCGTCACAGCGGGAGCTTCCACTCCCGACGAGGCTATCGAGCAGGTCATGAACAGGATAAAGGAGCTTGGACCATGGTGAAATATAAAAAGGCTGCCCGGCTGGCGGCGGTTTTCCTGGCCATTATCACCGCGGGCTGTCTCAGCCCGGGTCAGCAGAAGGCTGCACAGGGCGATGCATACCTGGGCAAAGGAGATTGGGACAATGCCCTGACTGCCTACAGCCAGGTGGCCAGCATCGAACCCGGCCTTAATCTCAATTCCAGGATAGCGCAGGCATATCGTGGCAAGGGAGACGCCGCCCGCGCGAAAAAGGACTATGCAAACGCGGCTTACTTTTACGGCAGGGCAAGGGAACTTGGCACTGCCGCTGATCTCGGTGGCTTGTACGGGGAAGCCCTTTACCAGTCAGGCCAGGTGGATTTGTCGCAGCAGAGATATGCTGAGGCGGCTACTGCATTCAGCGGGGCGCTGGCCGCTGGTTATGACAATAAGGATGTGCGGCTCAGCCGCGCTGAAGCCTATGCAGCGCTGGGGCTTTTCACCTCGGCCATCGGCGATGCCAGCCTCTGCCTGGATTCAGATGCAAATTCGGTCAAAGGCCTGGGCATACGCGGCTATGCTTATCTTAAAACCGGCGATTACAGACGGGCGCTGGCTGACCTGGACGCTGCCATTGCGCTCGACCATAATGATAAAGAAGCCTATTTCAACAGGGGCATGGTGTTGAAATCCCAGGGCGAACTAAGAAGCGCGGTCAATGATTTTCAGCGGGCGCTGGAGCTGGCCCCGGCGTACTTAGAAGCCCGTATCTGGCTGGGCCGGACTTATTTCGCGCTGACCGAATACTCCCTGGCCGGTGAGCAGTTTACCAGCGCCCTGGAGTTAAATCCGCAGGAGGCTGCCGTCGCTTACAACGACCGGGCGGTCTGCCTGGGCAAATCAGGTGAATTCAATGCTGCCCTGCCTGACCTGGATGCCCTTGCCTATCAACATCCCGCTTACTACCTGGCGTACTACAACCGCGGCGCCCTATTGATGAAGATGGTGCAACCGCAGCTTGCAATCGATGACCTGGATACCTATCTTTGCCTGGATATCTCGGATAAATTCGGCTGCCGGGACCTGGCCAGCAGCTGGCGCGGCTACTACAATCAATATACGATTTGCTGCTTCAATCCGGGCGTTTCACAAGATGCCCTGCAAAAATGCGGTAGTGTCTTATCACAAAATACCAGGCCGGAAGAGTTGCCGTACTCCGATGGTGCGCTTTATTTCAGTAGTGAGGCGGGGGATAGCAACACGGCAGTATATATCGGCTCCGGTTACTATTGAAGCAGCAGCTCAGCCCAGTTCCGCTGACAGCAGGTGCCCGCCAAGAATGTGGAGGTGGAGATGAGGGACGACCTGTGTGCCGTCCGGGCCGCAGTTGATCGTCAGGCGGTAGCCTTTCTCCGCGATGCCTTCTTTTTCCGCCACCCTTTTGGCTATAAGCAGCATGTTGCCGGCCAGCGCCTGGTCGGAGGATGAGAGGCCGTTTACCGAGGGGATATGCTTTTTGGGTATGAGGATATCGTGCACCGGCGCCATCGGGTGTATATCGCGGAAGGCGAGGAATTCATCATCGCTGTATACCAGGTCAGCCGGGATACTGCCGGCCGCGATCTTGCAGAATACGCAATCCATAATGGAAGCTATCAGGCAATGCGGATGGTCTGGCAGGTGGTTGTGCGCTCGATGCCGCTTATCTTGTGGAACTGCTCGGTGATGAGCTTGCCTACGTTATCTACCGATTCCCCCTCTACGACAGCGATGATATCGTAAGGGCCCATCACGGCGTCCACAGATTTAATGCCGTCCAGCTTTTTAAGATGCGTGAGCACCGATTTTGTCTGCCCCACTGACGTGGTTATAAGGACGAATGCTTTGGCTGCCATAATCCCACCTCCTATTTCTCAAATTCTAACCTATCGCATTAGCCTTGCGCAAACTTTCGATTTCCTGCTTCGAATATCCCAGCCTGTCCATCAACTCGTCAGTGTTCTCGCCGGAGTAGGGCGCCAGCGTCCTAACCCCGCCCGGGGTTTCCGACAGTTTGAGGGCGATGCCCGGCTGTTTTACCTTGCCCAGCCTGGCGTGGTCGAATTCCAGCAGCATCTTGCGGTGCAGCAACTGCGGATCGTTGAAGACCTCGTCTATGGAGTTCACCTTGCCGGCCGGCACATCGTGTTTGATCAGTATCTCGAACCACTCGTCGCGCGTTTTGGTCAGGAAGATTTTCTTTACCTCGTCTTCTACTTCCTGCCATTTAGCGTCCGGCGGCTTTTGCAGGAAATGCGCCGGTGTGAAGCTGAAGCCCTTGAGGTCCTGGCGGCCGATGGCCGTGCAGAGGTTCTCCCAGAACCAGGGTTCCACGCAGCCCAGGCTGATGAGCTTGCCGTCCGAGGCTTCGTAGGTTTTGTAATATGGGTAGCCACCGGACAGCGCCCATTCCCCGCGCGGGAACTTGAGGCCGCCGACCAGGTACTGCTGCAGGAAGAAGGTCATCAGCGTGATAACGCTGTCGGTGTAAGAGATATCCACAAACTGCCCCCTGCCCGTCTTTTGGCGGGAGAAGAGCGCCAGCATAATGCCCATTACGCCGTGCAGCGATGCGCCGGCGAAATCGGCAAGGAAATTGAGCGGTATGGCGGGAGGCTGACCCGGCCAGCCGATCAGGTTGAGTGCGCCGGTAAACGAGATATAGTTGATGTCATGGCCCGGGTACTGGCTGTACGGTCCGTCCTGGCCGTAGCCGCTGAGCGCGCAGTAGATGATGCGCGGGTTGATCTTCTTGATGGTCTCGTAGTCGACGCCCATGCGTTTGGCCACGCCCGGACGGAAGCCCTCCACTATGACATCGGCATCTTTCGCCAGCCTGTAAAAAACCTGCCTGCCTTCGTCTGATTTAAGGTTAAGCCGGATACTCTTCTTGTTGCGGTTGAGTGCGTTGAAGACCATCAGGCTTTTCAGCGCCTCGGCATCCCCTGCGTCGATTAATTTGCGCCCGCCGTCCTGCGGCACAGCTTCCACCTTGATGATATCCGCCCCGAAATCGCCCAGTATCATGTTGCAGAGTTCGCCGGGCGGCATGTGGACAAGCTCGATTATTTTAATGCCTTCAAGTACCTGCATCTGACCTCCGTAGCTGTGTGAAGAATTTGTGTAATCTTACAGGCTGCTGCAATTTCAGTCAAAACAGCGAGTCTTGCCTGTCATTGCGAGTCTTATTTTGACACTATCGTTGCGAGCCCGCCCAAAAATGTCATTGCGAGGAGCCCGCAGGCGACGAAGCAATCTGACGGCATCACGCCACCAACGATGAGATTGCTTCGCTGCGCTCGGAATGATGAGGGAAAAAGTAGTCGTAGGGGCGGACATTCATGTCCGCCCGCAAAGGCGGGTGAAATAAAAGTAAGAATGACGTAGGGGCGCACCTTCAGGTGCGCCCGGGAAGGTCAGTCAGGATAATGGAAAGCCCGTCAGTCCTATCCCTACGTCAGGGTTGAGGCCAGGTTGTTCAAAATGCGCGCCACTGCCTCATCCCTGTTGAGCGTATAGAAGTGGAAGCAGCGGATGCCGTTATCCCACAGGTCGAGGCACTGCTCTGTGGCCAGGTCGACGCCGGCTTTGACCACGTCGTCCGCGTCTTCAAGCTCCTCGAATTTGGTGATAAGCGGGACCGGTATCTCCACGCCGCTCAGTTCGCTGAAGCGCTCGACCTTCTGGAAATCGGTAATGGGCATGATGCCTGCGATGATGGGGATATTGATGCCGTCCTGCTCGAAGCGGTCCATCATCTGGTAGAAATGAAAGTTCTCGAAGAACATCTGTGTGATACCGAACTCGGCGCCCTGATCGATTTTCTGCTTGGTGAAGGCGGTGTCCACGCCCAGGTTGGGCGAATCCAGGTGCCCCTCGGGGTAGACCGCTACGCCGATGCAGAAGCTCTGGTAGCCCGAGAGGAAACGGACCAGGTCCGAGGCATAACGGAAATGGGTCTGGCCGTCGAAAGTGTCCGTGCCGTACTCCTCGGGGTCGCCGCGCAGCGCCAGGACATTTTCAGTGCCTAACCCCTTGTAGTAGTTGATGACCGGCTCAAGCTCGCTCTTACGAGGGTCGGCGCAGGTGATATGCGGCATCACGGTCAGTCCCGATTCAGCGTGCAGCTTCTTGACGATATGCCTGGTCTTGTCGAGTGTGTTGAGTCCGGCGTGCTGTGTCACCGAGATAAACGATGGAGAGTAGGATTTCAGCTGGCTGATACGCTGCAGCAGTCTCTCCTCGCCGATGGGCGTTTTGGGCGGGAAGAACTCGAAGGAAAGGCATTTGCCCTCTTTGCTTATAATCTCACTGATCTTCATGATAAAGGCTCAAAATCGGCCTGTTTGAGGCCAAAAACAGCGATAATGATACAGGTGCGGCAGGCGGAAATCAAGCCGGTTGGCCATTTATGGTCGCACCTGAAGGAACACCCCTACGCCGTCTTATTTGCGCGTACGGATCTTCATCCCCGTCCGCAGATGGATTACGTGTAAAAGGCTATTTGCCGCAGTTACAGCTTTCCGTCACACTAACCCTCTTAATGCTGTCAATGGCCTGCTTGAGGATGGCCGGGTCGGAGGAGTTGTTGACCGCCGACTGGTAGTCGGCCAGTGCCTTATCGTCCTGCTTGAAATTCTCGTAGCATAAACCTCTGTAGAGGTAGGCTGGGGAATATTTGCTGTTCATCTCCAGCGCCTTATTGAGGTCATTAAGTGCCTTGTCATATTCTTTTCTATCGTAGTAGCACCTGGCGCGGTCGCAGTAAATATCATACTGGCTGCAGCCCGAGTCCAGTGACCTGTTTATCTCCTCCAGCGACCGATTGATGTCGCCCTTAGCATAGCTGATTTCCGCCCTGGTACTCCAGGTCCAACAATCGTTGGGGTTGAGCTCCAGGGATCTGGTGACATCAGCCTCGGCAAGGTCCAGGTTGCCCAGTGACAGGTAGGCGGTGGCGCGGTTGTTATAGTAATCGGCATTGGTGGGATCGAGTTCGATGGCACGGTTGAAATCTGATAGCGCCTTATCATAGCTGCTGGCAAACCACAGGCAAGAGCCGCGGTTGCTGAAGAGGCGCCGGTCCTTGTTGCCCAACTTCTCTGCCCTGTCGTAATCCGCGATGGCCTCGGGGCAATTTCTCATCATGTGCCAGCAGGAAGCACGCCCCAGGTAGGCATCTCCCGAGGTGGGGTCGAGCGAGATTGCCTGGCTGAAATCGGCAAAGGCCAAGCCGTAGTTTTTATTATTATAATATGTGTTGCCTCTGCCTAATAGCGCTTTTGGCGACTGAGGGTCCAGCTCGACGGCCTTACTGAAATCCGCCAGTGACTGATCGTATTTTTTCTGCTGTAAATAGGCGTTGCCGCGCCCTGTGTAAGCAGCAGCCGATTTCGAATCCATACCGATGGCCTTGCTGTATTCGGCAATCGCCACGTCGTACTGCTTGCTGTCAAATGCGGCCCTGCCGCTATCGATGTAAGGGTTGGCCGGGGGCTGGCAGGCAAAAGACGCCATGACGGCCAAAATGGCGGCTAAGAATAACAAAGCCTTATTTATGAACATACCCGTTATCCCTCCTTCGCTGCTGATAACTTGCTTGCCGTTAGACTATCATAAATAGATATTGTTGATAAAGGGTGAAAACACAGATTAGTAAAAAGATGAGGCGGGATACCTTTGCGGATTGACAAACCCTTGTGGCGGGTCATATCATGTTGACCTTATGGAAGATGCACTTGTAACCGCCCGTGTGCTGGTGGAGATACAGGAGGAGGAGCGTCGCGCCATAGCGCGTGAGTTGCACGACCGGCTCGGTCAGTCGCTGGCCGTGCTCAAGCTGCTGCTGGGTGAGGCGATGAACCCTCCGCTGGATAAGATGCGCTACAACGTGGGCGAGGCGCAATCACTGGTCAACGAGATGATGTCGCTGGCGCGCGAGCTTTCCCTTGAGCTGCGCCCCAAGATGCTGGATGACCTGGGCCTGCTGCCCGCGTTACTGTACCTGTTTGAAAGCTATACGGCGCACACACACGTGTCCGTTAAATTCGAACACTACGGGCTGCACAAGAAATTTCCTCCTGAAATTGGGCTGGCAGCCTACCGCATAGTTAAGGAGGCGCTTGAGAATGTAGCTGACTTCGCCGGTGTGGATGAAGCCAGGGTGCTGGCCTGGTCGGATCGCAGGGTGCTTTCCGTGCGTATAGAGGACCGTGGATATGGCTTTGACACGGGCATAATACCTGCCGACCGCCTGTGCGGCGTCAATGGCATGCGCGGCCGGGCGCTGGTAACCGGTGGAACGCTCTCCATAGCCTCAACGCCGGGTCTGGGAACCGTGGTTATGGCTGAGTTGCCCTTGGCTGCGAAACCGGAAAGGAGCAACAGGATTAGGCCATGACTACGGTGATGCTGGTTGACGATCACCACGTAGTTAGGAGGGGCATCAGGGCCCTGCTGGAGAAAGAGGCGGGCATACAGGTTGTGGGTGAAGCGGGTAGCGGTGCGGAGGCCGCGCGCCTCACCCAGCAATTCAAGCCTGATGTGCTCATCATCGACCTGATGCTGGCGGATATGAGCGGGCTGGAGGTCATCCGGCAGGTCAGGAAGCGGGCGCCCGAGACCTCCTCTGTCGTGCTTTCCATGTACGGCAACGACTGCTACGTGGTGGAAGCCCTGCAGGCCGGCGCCAAAGCCTATGTGCTGAAGGATTCGCCGCCGGAGGAGCTGGTACGGGCGGTGCGCGAGGCAGCCCTGGGACGGCGCTACCTGGCCCCGCCGCTTTCCGACCGCGCCATTGAAGTTTACCTGCAGAGGTCGGAGGACAGCCAGCTCGATCCCTATGACATGCTTACCACGAGGGAAAGGGAGGTGCTGCACCTGGCGGCGCAGGGCATGACCAGTTCCGAAACAGCCGGCAGGCTATGCATTAGCCCGCGCACCGTGGAGGTGCACCGCGCCAGGGTCATGCAGAAGCTCGGCCTGCACAACCGCACCGAGCTTATCCATTTCGCCATCAGGCGCGGCATAATCCCCGAAAAGTAGCCGGTAAATCAATCGGTAGCCTTTTCACTGTAGGGGCGTACCTTCAGGTGCGCCCGTTTCCGGGCGGGTTTTTAAACCCACCCCTACATCGCCTTGTTCGCGATCGCACTCAACCCGGTGCCCCGCTTCTTCTTGAGGAAGCGGTCACGGATTATATAATATGCGATGCCTATGATCATCCAGCCCACCAGTATGAGGAAGGCGGTCAGGCTTTCCATCACCAGCGCCGCGATGAAGAAGGCGCCGAAAAGCAGGGCTGCGACCGGGACCACCCAGAGCCATGCCCCTTTGAGCTTGAAGGGCGCCCTGGCGTAAGCATCAGGCATCTTCTTGGGGAAGCGCATGGCGGAGATGAGGATGGGGAAAAAGAGCACGATGGAGCCGATGGACGCTGTATAGGCGAGGACCTCGAAAGAGGATGCGCCCATCGGCAGAAAAGCTATTGACAGGATGAACATGATGAGCAGACCCCAGTGCGGGGTGCCGAAGCGCCGGTTCACGCCGGCCAGAGCCCGAGGAAAGACCTCGTCCTCGGCGAAGACCATTATATAGCGCGAGGCGAACATGAAGGTGGCGTTGATAGTGGTGGCCAGCGCCAGCAGCCCGCCGCCCACCGTGAAGAACAGCGCCAATCCCGGCGGCATGAATTGCCCGGCCGGCACCGACAGCGGCTGGTTGGCGCTCTGGCTGAGCGGTACGCTGCCCACGGTGACCAGCCCCATCAGCGTATAGATTACGATGACGATGGGCATGGAGATGGCGAAGGAGCGCGGTATGTTCCTGCCGGCATCCTTTATCTCGGCGCCCAGGTCGATGATGAAGTTGGCTCCCATGTAAGCGAAGAAGAGTATGCCGGCGGCGATGCCCAGCGAGGACCATCCGCTCCCAAAAAGCGGTGTAAGGTTGGCCGTGTCGATGGCAGGTATCCCCCAGATAATATATACCAGCAGGGCCGCTATCAGCACGAAGAACATGCCCACCTGGATAACGCTGGCTGATTTAACGCCCACGACGTTGATCACGAAAAAGAATGTGAGTGTAACCACCGCGATAAGATTGCGGTCGAAGGCAGGGAAGATGACGCGCAGGTAATCGGCGAAGTTGAGCGCGTACATGGGCATGCCTCCCAGCATGATGCCCATCATGATGCCCCACACACCGATGAAGCCCCAGAAAGGGTTGAGGATACGGCTGGGATAGCGGAAGCTGCCACCCACAGTCGGCAGGACAGAGGCCAGCATGCCGATGGGCAGCAGTGCCAGCACCATGGGTATCGCGGCGATAAGGAAGGCTATGGGAACGGCAGGTCCGCAGCGGGCGACGGCCATGCCCGTCAGGGCAAAGATGCCCGCGCCGATGATGGCGCCTACCTCGATTGATACTGTGTCCAGCAGGCCGAGAGATCGCTTCAGCCCGCTGCCGGGTTGTTCTTCGTGCTTTTCCATGGGCGGCCTCCTGTTGCTACCCGCTATATGGAGGGGCCTGAAGTCCCGTCCCGACGGGTAAGTATTTGATTATTATTTCAAATATGGTATCAGGTTATCCTTACAGACCCACTGCGCGTTCTTGGGCAAAGT
>CAIMUM010000185.1 GCA_903844685.1 uncultured Dehalococcoidia bacterium | reverse complement strand
CCACATGCAGCGTTCTCCTACGAAATGGTAAAATGAGAACGCTGCATTTTAATTATTACTGGTTATCAAGAAAGATGCTTAACGAAAAAGACGTGGAATATATGGTACGCGGCGGCCTCAGGCACATGAAGGCCTACACACCCGTCGACCCCATAGATCTGCTGACGGAAAAGGCGGTTGCAAAGGCAGGGGGTACTGCCAAGCTGGACGGCAATGAAAACCCGTACGGCTGCTCTCCCCGCGTGCAAAAAGCGTTATCGGAATACAAGGAATTTAACCGCTACCCTGATCCCGACCAGAGAGTGGTACGCAACGCGCTGGCGAAATATACCGGCGCAAAAGCAGAGTCCATCGTGGCAGGAGCCGGCAGCGACGACCTGATCGACATCATCCTGCGGCTGTTCCTGGAGCCGGGAGATAAGGTCATTAACTGCCCACCCACCTTCGGCATGTACCCATTCTGCACCGACATAGCAGGCGGTGTTGTAACCAAGGTGCCGCGTAAGCGTGATTTCTCGCTGGATATACCGGCCATTAAGACGGCCGCCGATAAAAATACTAAGGTGACTTTCATAGCCTCACCGAATAACCCCAGCGGCAACCAGGCATCCATAGATGAAATAAAAGAGCTGCTGGGCCTGGACCTGATCGTGGTTGTGGATGAGGCTTACGTCGAGTTCAGCGGTAATTCCATGCTGGGGATGGTCCCTCAATATGCCAACCTGATCGTACTTCGCACTTTCAGTAAATGGGCGGGAATCGCCGGACTGCGGGCAGGTTACGGGGTATGCCCGTGCAATATAGTCCCGTACATGATGAAGATAAAGCAGCCTTACAACATCAACCTGGCTGCGCAAGTCGCTATACTTGAATCGTTAAAAGATGTCGATTACCTGCAAAAGACTGTGAAAGCCATGGTAGCCGAGAGAGAGGTACTCTATAAAGGACTGAAGCAGTTTAAATGGCTCAAGCCCTATCCGTCGGTTGCCAACTTTATCCTGTGTGCGGTACTCGACCGCAGCGCCAAGGATGTTTACCTCGGCTTGCAGAAAAGGGGCATCTTCATACGCTATTTCGAGACACCTGAATTAAAAGACTATATTCGCATCAGCGTCGGCAGACCGGGGGACACGGTCAATGTCATTGCCGCGCTCAATGATATGTGATACTCTTTGCCCAGAATCCAGATATAAGAGGTTGAAAATGGCCGAAAGGAAAGCAACGATCACCCGCCGCACCAAGGAGACTTCCATCAAGGTGGAAGTCAATATAGACGGCAGCAGCCAGTACGATATTACAACAGGCATACGCTTCTTTGACCACATGCTCTGCCAGCTTGCGCAGCACGGCATCTTCGATCTTAAGATATCCGCCAACGGCCCCGACCAGCATCACGTGGTTGAGGATGTCGCAATTACGTTAGGCCGTGCCTTTAACCAGGCGCTAGGCGATAAACACGGAATAGTCAGGATGGCGCAGGCCATCGTGCCGATGGACGATGCATTGGCCATGGTTGCGCTTGATATCAGCGGACGCGGACAGGCCGTCATAGAGGACTCACTTAAAGAGGCCTATATCAGCGAGATGCACTCAGACCTGATCAACCACTTTTTCATGT
>CAIMUM010000184.1 GCA_903844685.1 uncultured Dehalococcoidia bacterium | reverse complement strand
GGCCGTTGGGAGCGTTCTGGGTATTGACGGTATTTTGCAGGTTGTAAAGGGCCGTCTCGACGCCGTTTACCTCGCTGGTATCGTCCAGGAAGGCCAGCATCGCCCCTGCATGTACCTGGTCGCCCTCGTTCACCAGTATATTATTGATAATGCCGTTGGTGCCGAAGGCCAGGTTATAAGTATTGGGCGTGTTGAGGTGGCCGTCCGATTCTACGACGATGTCGAACTGGCCTTTCTTAATATCATAGATTGTGCTCGTTGTATTCTCTGAGCTTTTGTTGCAGCCGCTGAGGAGCATGGAAGCCAGGGCCAGGCCCGTTATGATTATGGTTATTATCCTTATTTTCATTTTATATTACCTGTTGTCGCTCATGCTTTAACGGGGTGGGGGTCCGCCGCCGCCGCCGCCGCCGGAGGACTGCTGTGTGCTTTGCTGCCCGGGGGAGGGGAAGCCCGTTACAACGGGGGCGCTGCTTTTCAGGGTCATGGTTATCTGGTCGCCCTCGCTCAGGCCGGATGTTACCTGGGCATATTGCAGGTTCTGAATGCCCAGGGTGACCTTCTTTACCGCGCTCACGCCGGTGGTGGGATTAAGCAAATTGACAGTTGAGCCGGCGGCCGTTGTGTTCAGCGCGCTGATGGGCACCAGCAGCACATCCTTAAGCGTATCCACCGCTATATCGGCGGTGGCGCTCAGCCCGCCCTTGAGGGCCACGTCGCTGGGGTCGAGCAATATCGTGACATTGTATTTTACGACATTGCCCACCGTGGTGCCGTAGGGGGATATGAAGCTGACCACGCCGGTGAAGGTCTTATTGGGCACGGCATCCACCGAGATACTTACCTTCTGCCCTGTCTTGACCTTGGAGATGTCGATCTCGTCCACCAGCCCCTTGAACTCAATGTCGGAGGTATCGACCACCAGGAAGGCCGTCACCGACGAGTAGGTCTGGCTGGAGAGCTGGTCGTTAGCTTTTATGCCCACGCTGACGACGATGCCGTCCACCGGGGCGATGATGATGCTGTTGAGAAGGGCCTGGTTGGAATTTTCCAGCGCCACAGCATTCTTGGAGAGGTTCACCTTGAAGTTCTGCTCGTTGGGCTGGCTCAGGCCATGCTGCAGGTCGATCTCGTTGCTGCCCAGGAAGGAGTTGCACAGCTCCATGTAGTGCCGCGCCAGGGTATAGTTCTCAAAGAACTTGACGGAATTAAATTGTCCCGCCTGTGCGAGATTGAGTGTTTGGGTCAGGCTGTCCTGCGCCTTGCCGTAAAAATAGCTGCTGATATCCTGGAAGGGGAAGGGATAGGTGTAATAGACCTTGATGAAATTAACATCGCTGTAAACGCTGGCGGATGTCGTCTGCAAATTGCTCGTTAGGTCCTGGAAAAGCGTCCCGGCCACCTCCGTACCATTGTCGGAGACCGATCCTTGGATTTGCTGGATATCGGCCTGCCTCTGCCTGAGCAGGCCGATGGTCCTGCGCACGTCCAGGATGAGGGAGGCTTCATTGTCCTGCGGGTGGGCTATCAGGTACGACCAGGTGTTGTTATCCGTGATGAAGGGAGCCGTGTTGCCCATGCCGGACTGCGGGTTGTCCACGGCGTCCTGAAGTATGCGGGCGCACGACTCTAAATCGGCGGCGGCCATGTTCAACTGCGAAGCCGCCGCCGCGTAGTTATCGCTGTAGGTCAAGGCATAGGCGTTGTAGATCTCAATCTGCGCCCATCCGAGGGCTTCTAAAGCACTCTGGCTGGCGAAATAAGTCGGGGGATTTGGAGTTAGCACGTTTGGGTCTAGCGACCAATCAGTTTTTGCCGTAGTGGTTGTTACCTGTGTTGTCGTAGTAACTATGTACGTATTCATTGTTCCTGTCGTCGTGGTAACCGTTATCGTGGGATCCGGTGGGGTCTGAGTCGCTACCACTGTTACCGGGGTTGTTACAATAGTTGGTCCGGCTACAGGGGGGCTAATATTTACTTGAGTAATAGTAGTAATTGTTGTGTCACCAACAGTTTTTATTGAAATGTCCGGAGGTTTTGATCCAGCCGCAGGTATGGTATCACCGTCAAAATACATTGTTTGAGTAGTTGTAGTAGGAGATACTATTGTAGATATACTATTAGTAGTATCCCAATTATTTCCCGACACCTGCGGGGTAAGCGGAATGGTCTCGTAGAGGCTGCTCAGCGTCTGCTGCAGGGTGTTGCTGGCGCTCTCGAGGCCTTGGCGCTCGGTCTTGTCATCCAGCGTGGCCAGTATCTGCCCGGCCTTGACCGTGTCCCCGTCCTGCACGTAAATGTTCTTGACCTGGCCGGGGGCGCCGAAGCGCAGGTCGTACTCGTTGGGCATGTTCAGGTTGCCGTCGACGCTGACGTTGATAGCCAGGTCGCCGCGCGTCACCGTCACTGTTCGGGTCCTGGCCGCGGCCGGCTTGGCAGCCGAGCAGCTTATAGCGGAAAGTACCGACAGGCAAGATAATAGGACGATCAGAGAAGTTTTAATTAATTTACGCATGTTCAGGGTTTCTATTTCTTAACGTTGAATACAGTATTTCGGTTGCATTAAAAGAAGAATATTTAAAATTATTATACCCGGTCGAGGAAGAATAGCCGCTTATATCTGCGGAATCCCGTCTATTCAAAACGCTTACCATTATAGCAATTATCGCGGCGTCTGCAATTTTCCCGAAGGCATGTATCTTTGCTCTTCCTTTATAAATAACGGCCCATATCTGAGCCCAATTGATTCAGGATATCAATAGAATGTTAATATTTTATTAAGGCGGCGACTTAATCCGTCATTGCGAGCGGCAGCGAAGCAATCTCTATGGTTAGGGATACCGGGCTGATGAAGCCAAATCGCACTATGCGGCTGAATTTATCTTATCTTATTGCGAATGTCCGGACAAGCTCATTCATGCCTAGCGTCTCCATACGCGATCTGGTCGGCTTGCCAGTGTTTGAATCCCATCCGCGAATTTCATAATATTCGGGCAGCATCTTAGACATGTTAGGAACATGTCCCTCCTGCCCACTATCTACTATGGGTCGCATGGCAATCTCCGGCAACTGATCATCTTTCGGCGTAACTCCAAACATGCACGTGGTGGAGCGCATAAGCTGGAAGATGCGTTCGCCTGCCTTCAGGATGGCGTCTTGGTCAACTCCCCACCCGGTGGAGGCGTTTATCATATCTACAATCGACTGTGTGGATATCATGGCGAAGTGACAGATGCCCAAGGCATCGGTCAGCGAGCGCCAGTCCTGCGATAGCGCTACCATAGGGGCCTTGTCGTCGCCGAAGCGGTCCCCTGGGTTAAGCCCGAGGTCGGGGTTGCCCATGCCGTTCTCTACAAGGTAAGCATCGCTCTTGTTGTGGTCGGCGCCGCGATTGCTGGTGGCGTAGGCCAATCCCATACAGCAGAAGGCGCGAGGGTCGTGCATGGGAACTTCCAGCCCTTTGACCTGCATGGCCTCGCCGGGGCGGTTGTAGCGGGCAGCCATGCGCTTGGTGCCCTCCTGCAGTATCTTGCCGAAGCCCTCGTTTTTAGCTATCAGGTCGATGAGCTTGAGCGTAACGTCGATATCACCCCATTTGAGCTCCAGACCGCCGGTATCCTTACTGGTTATGACCCCTTTTTCATAAAGGTAGTAAGCGAAGCCGACGGCGGCGCCGCCACTAATGCTATCGAAACCGTAGCCGTTCACCAGTGTATTGAAACGGTTGACGGCGCCCATATCGGCTATCATTAGCAGGGGCCCCCAGGCTATCAACGTTTCGTATTCCGGCCCCTCGGTCGGCTTTTCAGTTTTGAAGCGGCCTTCCTTGATGTGCAGCACCTTACGGCATCCGATCGGGCAGCCGAAGCAGGCGGTATTGCCCACCTGGTATTTCTCAGCCTGCGTGACTCCGCTGATATCGGTCGCCTCCGGCATGGTGGCGATGGTGTAGTACTTGGAGGGCGTATCTCCGTAGGCAATGCCTGAATCCACCCAGCCGGCGGTGCCCGTCTCGTGCATCACTGTTGTTACAAAGCCAGTCTTGACCTCCTCCATGGCTCCGCGGGCGAACTCGCGGAATTTCTCCGGCTCCGCCATTGGTATTTTGGCCTTGCCCCTGACCGCGATGGCCTTGAGCTTCTTGGAACCCATCACGCAGCCCATGCCTGCGCGCCCGGCGCAGTGGCCGTCCTCGGTCATGATATTGGCCAGCAATACCAGGTTTTCACCGGCCTGTCCTATGCAGGCCACGCGGGTGCGCTGGTCGTCGTATTCCTTGCGGACTGCCTCGATGGTTTCGTAAGTATTCTTGCCCCACAGCTTTCCGGCGTCTTTCAGCTGGGGCTTGCCGTCCTTGATATAAAGGTAAACCGGCTTGTCCGACTTGCCCTTGACGATGATGCCGTCATAGCCCGAGAAGCGCAGTTCCGAGCCGAAGTGTGCTGCGCCGTTGGCATCACCGTAGAAAGTTGTATAGGGAGACCGTGCCGCAACTACCCAGCGGCTGAAGCTGGGTCCGCCTGTACCGGTTAGCAGGCCGGCCATGAAGATAAGCGGGTTGTCCGGTCCCAGCGGATCGGTCTTCTCGTTGGCCAGGTCAACCAGGTAGCGGCAGGCGATGCCGCCGCCGCCGATGAAATCACGAGCATACTGCTCATTCAGCAGCTCATCCTTTAACTCATGCTTTGTGAGGTCAACTACCAGTACTTTTCCCATGTAGCCGTTCATAGTGGCCTCTCCTTAACTCAAATTTTATTCGTTTTGTCTTAAAAATCGCAGGGCTTACCATCGTAAGCACAGACGAACATTTTCTCCAGCTCTTCGGCATCCGGCACCCGTGTAACGGCAATGGTCATGGCTTCGTTTACAGCGCGGTCAACCAGCCCCGGCATAGCTTTCATATAAGCGTCACGCTTGATATTGGTATCCTTGACTGCCAGCGGCTGCCCCACGTTTTTAGCCAGATCGCGCACTGCGGCTATCAACTTCATTGCACACAATTTATCGTCGCCCTGTGCGATATTGCAGAATCTGGCGATCTCTGCGTAACGTGCTTTGGCCTCCTCGGAGCCGTTAACCAGGTATTCCATGGTATAGGGCAGATATAAGCCTACGGCGCGCCCATGCGGCATGTGGAAAAGTCCTCCGATAGCGTGACCGGTGCTGTGACCCAGACCGGCCATACCGTTACCGAAGCTGGTGCCGGCCATCGAGGCCGCATACATCATCATTTTGCGGGCATCCTCATCCTTGCCATTATCGAAAGCCTTCTTGAGGTTTTCAAATACGACCTTTATTGCTACCAGGCCCGGACCATCCGTGAATATGCTGCGCCAAGTGGCAACATACCCTTCGATAGCATGGCAAAGCGCGTCCATGCCGGTATCACCGGTAATCTGGGGTGGCATGCTCATAACCATGCGCGGATCCAGTATTGCAATATCCGGCAGGGTTTCGTAGGAACCCAACCCCACTTTCCGCTCGTTTTCAGTATCCGTCAACACGATGAGCCAGGTGGCCTCCGAGCCGGTGCCGCTGGTGGTGGGTATGCAGATCAATTTGGCTGTGGCTCTGAGGTTGTAAAAATCGGAAGGAGACATATCCAGCGGGGTTATATTGGCGGCATAGCAGACCAGCGTAGACTTGGACGTATCCATGCTTGACCCGCCACCTACGCCGATTATCCAATCCGGCTTATAATCCTTCGCTATCGCAGTGGATTTCATCACGGTCTGAATCGACGGATCAGGTTCAACCTCGTCGAAAACCATGTAATCTATATTAGCCTGTTTCAGTTCTGCACCGATCAGGCCGATGAGGCCAAGCTTGACTATATTCTTATCTGTGACAATGAAAGCGCGTTTACCCAGGATGGTATTCAGGTATTGAAGGGAATCGTCCCCGAAAACAGTGAATGGAACGCCGAAAAACTGCATGGCAACCCTCCTTTAAGTACCCTGTTATATCTTACAGATCCGGTTTATCGTTATTCGGGGTATTCAGTCTTGACCTGCGTAACGCAGTTGACAAGTTCCTGTGCAGCTTTGACAGCGCGCATCACCTTACCCATATTACCCTGCAGTTTGAGCTGCCGGGTGACGATAGCCTGGATGGGGTCAACCTTTTTCTCTGCCACTTTGCGCCAGGTTGATACGCTGGCCGACAAAACGAATTCTGGCTTGTATTTATCCTTGGTTGCCTCGGTGACGACATCCACTTTGCGGCATTTGCCGTGCCAGAGGTCAATGTACTGGTAACCAGGCTCCTTGACCGCCCCGCCCGGCTCGATAATGAAATAGAAGTCGCCTTCCCAGGTCTTGGCCGCATCCTCATACGCTTTGCTGGCATTGACTGCTTCCATGAATGCCGTTGCCCATTCTATTGATCCGAATAAAGCCATACCATACCTCCCTTAATTTGTATAGTGGGAATTATATGCGCAAAGGAATGGGACGTCAATCTCCTGTAAGCGTACATGGCATATTGGACTTTAGCTTGGGGTGAAAAGTCT
>CAIMUM010000183.1 GCA_903844685.1 uncultured Dehalococcoidia bacterium | reverse complement strand
GGTTCGACATTCCTGGGCATGGCGATATCAAGTATGACCAGGGGTAGCCCGGTGCGTCCGTCTATAGCTTCACTGACCTGCTTATAGCGCAGCACAGGGTGCGGTGACGCCGCGCAGGTGATAACGATATCAGCGTCGCGCATTTCAGCTATAAGCCGGTCGTGGCTGACCGGCCGGGCCCCGTACTGAACTGCTAAACCGACTGCCCGCTGCTCGGTGCGGCTGACGACTACCAGGCCACCGGCCCCCCTGCTGCGTGCGATCCTGAGGGCCAGCCTGCCGGCTTCCCCCGCTCCTATTATAATGATTTTGGCATTGCTGATATCGGTTATGATAGCGAGCGCCTTATTTACAGCGATGGAACTGATGGATAGCGCATTCTTGCTGATGCCGGTTTCCTCGCGGGCCCGCCTGCCGCTGCGGATGGCGCCCTCAAACAGGTGGCGCAGCGGCAGATTGACCATACCCGCTTTTTCAGCGGCGGTCAACGCCTGCCTGACCTGGCCCAGTACCTCGTATTCACCGATGACCATTGAATCGAGTCCGCAGGCTACGCTGCAGAGGTGCCGGAGTAGCGCCTCACCGCTTTCCGTGTAAATATAGGTAGCCAGGCTGCCATCCGTCACTTGCAGGGCGTCCTTCAGATAGCGGGTACATGCACCGCTGACATCGGCGGCGTTAGGTCCCAACGCATAGATCTCGGTGCGGTTGCAGGTGGATAGTATTATCGAGTGGGGCGCGTACTGCCGGAGGCGCAATAAGGCGGCAGGCAGGGCCTCAGCATTGATGGCTGCCCTTTCACGGACTTCGATCGGTGCTGAATGATGGTTTATTCCGGTAAGGGTAAAATACATCTATTTACTCAACCTCTCGAGTAAGATTGCACGCGCCTTCCGGCTGTGGCCCTGCCTGATCAGGTCGAGCATAAGATCTAAATCAATGGCTTCCTGCCATTGTTTACTGCTGACTTTGATCTTAAGGCTTTTAACCTCCCTGCGCACCCCTTCGATTAACAGGGCTAATTCCGCATACTTATCATCCAGCTCGCCTTCCAGTTTGCTGCGCAGCTTGCGGGCCAGGGCCGGGCTTTTACCGGACGTTGAGATCGCTATTGATACACTACCGCGGCGGACGATCGAGGGCACTATGAAATCGGAGAGTCCCGGATCGTCCACTACGTTGACCGGTATCTTATTGCACCTGGCCTCCAGCGAGGCATGCAGGTTAACGCTGCGGTTGCCCGCTGCAATGACGGCGATACAGGCGCCTTCTAAATCTCCTACCTGGTAGGCGCGGCGCCTGACCTGTATTTTACCCTCGCTGTCCACTTCACGCAGGCCTTTACAGAGGCGGGGGCTGATGACCGTTATTTCCGCACCGTACTCGAGCAAGGTTGTCACCTTGCGCAGCGCAATCTGGCCTCCACCGATCACCACGCATTTCTTCCCCGCGAGGTTAAGAAAGATTGGATAGTATGGATTCATGCTCTCAGCTATACCCTGTAGAGGATCCTGGTTTTCTTAAATTCCCTGGCGCTGAATAGTGCCACGTAGTCACAGATACCCGTATCTTCCGATATTTTGTCCGCAACCTGGTTGCAGGTTGCTTTGGACCGGCCGTGTAACATGGCAAACACGTTATAAGGCCAGAGTTCGTTGGTCTCCCGCTCGTAGCAGTGGCTTACCTGCTTCAGTCCTGCCAGCCGGCGGCCCATAAACTCAACCCGGCCGGCTGGAACCGCCCAGCAGGTCATAGCATTAGCCGTATAGCCGGCCTTGTAATGGTTTATCGACGCGCCATAGCGGCGCATAACACCCCGCTGAAGCAGCGAACGGCAATGGCCCAGTACGGACGGCA
Organism: uncultured Dehalococcoidia bacterium; assembly: GCA_903844685.1. Taxonomy (GTDB): domain Bacteria; phylum Chloroflexota; class Dehalococcoidia; order GIF9; family UBA5629; genus CAIMUM01. Next base: position 10,057 of record CAIMUM010000183.1, on the reverse strand, counting down.
CGCTCATTGCAAGGCCTGCTGACATCTGTGCAAACGGGTTGTGGCATAGCGGGAGGTCCTGTTGCAGCGTGTTAATTATTACCCGGTCCTCTGGGGATAGCACAGTCCGTTTTGCCGGGTCATTATTTTGACGGATTCCGGTATCCGTCCCGGCATCTTCATCAACGCCGAAATTAGTGCGCAGCTTGAAAACCCTGACCGCAGCCAGCGAGAAAATGGCTTCGGCGCCTGTACCTGATGACAGGTTTTTGAGTGAGGTCTTCAGGGCGGCGCCGGGTGGGATCGATAGCGTTACCCATATATTGAATTCGTGCTCTCTCTCGTAGCCGTGGCTGATGCCCGGGTGGGCAGAGATAACCTGTTCTGCCCTCGCTATGTTGATCGTATTTACCTTCAAGGCAACGAGGGTGCTCTGGTAGCCGATCTGCCTGGCATCCAGTACCGGGCTGATCTGCCTTACGATGCCCGCGTCCTTCATCTCCTGAATCCGGCTGATAACCTCTTCAGCCGCTATTCCCAGCTTGGCGCCGAGGTCTGCGTAGGGTTCACGTGTCATGGGAAACTCCGACTGCAGCAGGCCGAGCAAGCGGCGCGACGTGGCATCCAGCGCTGAATCAGGCATTTAACGAATCTCCGTTGGGTATGGCCGGTTGATAAAGGCAGTAGGGTTCGGCTTCAAGATAATCTCCGCTGGTTTCAAAGGCGCGGGCGCGGCAACCTCCGCACAACCTCTTATACTCGCAGGCGCCGCATTTGCCCTTGAGGTTGGCAAGGTCCCTTAGCTTTGCAAACAACGGTGAATCAACCCATACCTGTGCGAAATGCTGTTTTCTCAAATCACCCGCTTCTACTTCAAGATAGCCGCAGCCCTGCACCTTCCCTCGATGTGAAATGAAACAGAATCCTGTGCCTGCCAGGCATCCCCGTGAGATGGTATGCATCGCAGCGTGACGCCCGGGGATTGAAGTCTCGCGCGGAGGCGCCTGTATTGCTTTCTTCTGACGTTGTCTCATTACCCGCAGGTAATGCGGGGCATCGGTCGGCTTGAAGAAAATGCTGCTGCCCAGTTCCAGTTGCTTATCGTATATCCAGTTCAACGCCTGCTCGTATTCATTGGCGCTGAGCTCAACCTGGCCGAGTCCCTTCCCCCTGCCGGTGGGTACCAGGAAAAAGGGATGAAAGGCGACGGCCCCCGCATCCAGGGCAATTTGGATCAGGTCGCTGAGATAGGCGATATTCAGTTTGGTCAGGGTGCAGTTGACCTGTACCTCAACGCCGGCGCGGCGCAGATTCCCGATGCCGGCCAAAGCAGCCTCATAGGCGCCCGTTTGCCCGCGGAAGCTGTCCTGCAATTCAGCGGTGGGAAAATCAAGGCTGACCGAAACACGTGATACAGGGATATCCTTTAATTTCGCTGCTATAACGGGCGAAATCAGTGTCCCGTTGCTGCCCATAACCACGCGCAGGCCGCTGTGTACCGCGTATTCAGCGATGGAAAATATATCCTCACGGGCCAGCGGCTCGCCGCCGGTCAGGATAAGCACCGGTTTTCCCACCTCGAGTATCTGGTCGATGATGCCGTAGCAATCCCGTGTGTCTAATTCCCCATCGTATTGACCGCTGCCGGCTGAGGCCCGGCAGTGGGCGCAGAATAAATTGCAGCTCCGTGTGACCTCCCAGGCTACAAGCAACAATTTGGGTTGGATGATTGTAGTTGGTGAACCGGGTGACATGCTAAGCTCCGATCTCCAGTTCGCTAAGGTAGCAGGCCGGGTCCTCTGCCCAGATATCGCCGTATACCGCTTCGGCGCGCACGCGCAGGTTGCCGTTGCAGATATCGAGGAATTTGCAGCGGGAGCAGCGGCCCTTGAGCAGTTTCTTGCGGTTTCTCAACCCTTGCAGCAGCGACTGGGAAGTATCGCTCCATATCTCGCCGAATTTGCGCTGCGTGACGTTGCCCAATGTCTGGTTTTGCCAGAACTGGTCGGGATGAACATTACCGCGGTCATCAACAGCGCCTATCCTGAGGCCTGAATTGTTGCCGCCGTTCAAAGTCAATAACTCTAATATCCTGCCGGCAAGGACGTGGTCAGTGGCCAGGGCTTTCAAATACAGGTATACACCATCCGCGTGATTGCCCACGGTCAATACTTCCTTACGCAGGCCGCGCCTGTACATATCCAGTGTACGTTCACAGATAATATCCACGGCGTGCCGTGCCTGTGCATGCGTGACATCCTGCCCGCGCAGGTTATCCCCCCGCCCCGCATAAGCCAGGTGGTAGAAGCAGACCCTGTTGATGCCTTCCGCTTCGATCAGGTCAAAGATGGCGGGTATCTCGCCGTGGTTATGCATGGTAATGGTAAGGCGCAGCGAAACGCGTATTCCCCGGGCTATGCAATTGCGTATTCCACGCAGTGCTTCCCTGTAGGCGCCCTCTTTCCCGCGGAAATAGTCGTTAGCAGGTTCCAGTCCATCGAGACTGATGCCCACCTCGGCAAATCCGGTTTTCTGAATAGCATCGGCCGTCTTGTCGTCGATGAGAGTGCCGTTGGTGGACAGTGCCACCCTGATACCCCTGGCGGAAGCGAAGCCGGCAAGCTTAAATAGATCTTTGCGCAGCAGGGGTTCGCCTCCGGAGAAAAGGATAACCGGTACCTTGAATTCCGCAATGTCCATGATAAATTTCATGCCTGCTGCACTATCCATTTGCCCATCGGCGCTCCGATCTGCAGCGCTGGCATAGCAGTGTATGCAGCGCAGGTTGCAACGTCCCGTGCAGTTCCAGACGACTACCGGCCCGGGCGCCGGCGGATGCACGCGGCCCGGAGTTGTAGCGGCATCCCGGTAGCGCAGGGCATCTCCCGGGCTGACGGTGCCGCAGAGCAGGCGTGATACAGATATCATGCCATGTTTCCCTCTTTTGGTGCGGTTGAACACGCTTGGTGTGAGGCAATCATCGAGACCAGTGTTTCGTCGAGAAAACGGTTGGCCAGCGGTATGGATTCTGCTATATGCCCACCGTAGGATTCCCTTTTGCCCATCAGGTTGGCGGCGGCCTGCATGATGGTGGCGCGGTGCATAAGGAACGCCTCCACCGAAGCAGTCAGGGGCAATTGCAGATCGGCCAGGACCCTTCCGAAGCCACTGCCGACCTCGCGGGCCATGGTCAGTATCTCCTCCCGGTGCGTCGGTTCACTTATATACCTGGTGATAAGGTTGAGCAAGCGGCGTCCCAGGTCGGCCAATTGTTTTTGATGCGCTTCATCGGGTTTAACAGATCGTGAAGCGCCGCTGATAAAGCTACGCTCGATCTCACGGTGCCGGCTGGTTGTGTCCTCCAGTTCGATAACCAGGTCTTTGACGCCCAGCACCTTCTGGCTTAACCCCCTGAATTTCTTCAGGTCGGATTTTGAGTAGCGCCGGTGGCCCCCGGGAGTCACGAAAGCCTTGAGCTTACCGTCGTCCGTCCACTGGCGCAGCGTGGCCTCATTGACGCCCAGCATCTGGCTCGCTTCACTGATCGTGACTATTTTTTCTCGTTCTATGCTGGGGTTCTTATGTTTCATATCTACAGACCGTATTTATTTGCCGCTGCAAATTATATATAAATCTATAGAAATATCCAATTTTCTGTAGATTTGTGAGGAACAGCCGCCGGTAAAAATGAGTGAAAAGGGCTTTCATGATGGTCAGCCATTGTTTCAGTAATCAATAGCTGTAAGCGCGCCCGGGACCCAGCTGGCAGTAAGCCGGGGGAAAGCCTTTACGCAGGTTGTTACAGAAGAACCGGCCCGGCGAGGCCGGGCCGGTAAAATCCGACGGAAAAACGGGTGATTGGATGTTTTGTTTTACTTTTCCAGCAGCAGTTCCACTATCTCAACCCTGTCATAGTCCTTGTTGAAAAAGAAAGAGCCGATAAAAAAGATTACTGCCGCGGCGATCAAAAACGCTGGGAGTATCATAAAAGCCGTGTGAATTCCATAGGCGTCCGATATTGTTCCTGTCACAATGGGGCCTAATGCAGTACCCAACAAGTGCTGGACAATTATGGCTATTGCGAATGTAATCGCACGCAGACCCGGGTGTACGATGTCCTGCATGGCCGCAGAAACGCCGGGTATAAAGGACGTTATTGAGATTCCAAGCAGAAGCAGTACTATATACTGTGCCGTTCCACTGGTAAGATACATGGAGATAAAGAGAAGCACGGCAGACACAATTGCTGAGATAGAGCAGAATAGCAATCTGGCATTTTTCCTTCTCTTCAACCAGAGGTCTGCGAGATAGCCGCCCAAGGGAGCTCCGATTACAGCCAGTACCATCACTGCGCTTGCCATCAATCCTGCCTGAGCTGGTGCAACACCCCACACCCTTGCAAAGAAGGTCGGGAGAAACATCATCATCGATGCAGTAACGAAAACCATCATGGCAAAACCAAAATACGTAAAATAGAGGGTGGGCGTCCTCGCGATCTTGCCTGCAATCTCCGAAAAACTCGGCCTGGATTTGAGGGGACCGTTTACTGCGCCCTCGGTATTTCTGGTAAGTGCCACGGTTTTGTAATCTTTAACAAAGAAAAATAGAATGCCCACAAGGAAGCCAGGAATAGCTACAAGGCCGAAGGCGTGCCGCCAGCCCAGGTAAGTTGCAATCACCCCACCCAGAGCAATTCCAAGTGCACTGCCAAGTGGAATGGATGCATTCCATATTCCCATCATGCGAGCACGCTTTTCCTCGGGATACAGGCCGGATAAGATAGCAGTACCACCTGGAGCGTAGCCAGCTTCACCAACTCCTATTAATGCCCTTGTGGACAAGAGTGCCTTGAAATTCGGCATCAATGCACAGGCAGCCGTAGCAAGGCTCCAAAAGAGAGCCATAATTCCGACCGTTTTTCTGCGGCTCCATCTATCAATAAGAATCGATATGGGAAATGTGAAGACCAGTATAGCCCAGGAGACCGCCGATAAGAGCAGGGCGCCTTCCTGATCGTTTATGCCCCAATCTTTCTGGATAAAAGGAAGCAATGAAGATACTACCATCCTATCGGTATAATCGAAGAAATAGAGCAGAAAAAGGAGAATAAAGACGTAATTACGCGCCCCGGTGGGAAGCTGATATTGCTGTTTTACCGATTCGTTCACCATATGTTTTCCTTATTCGAAAAATTTGCCTTAACCGGATAATAACATATTGTTAGCCGCTCGGCTAAAAGGGCTTCCGCGGCAAGATATTACTACCTCGCCGCGAGTTCACATAAGTCAGCCCCTTTAATATTTATTGTTTTTATGCCTGTGTTCTTCACGCGGGAGTTGCGCTACTTTTTTTTCAAATGGAGCATTTCCCTGGCTTCTTCCACTGTAGCGATTTCGAAATCCAGTTCGCGAGCGATCCTGACCGCTTTTTCCACCAGTTCGGCGTTGGATTTGGCCAGCTCGCCGTGGGATATATAGATGTTATCTTCGAGGCCTACGCGGACGCTGTCGGCGCCCAGTATCATGGCCAGTGTGATCATGGGGAACTCGTCTTTGCCGATGCCCAGCGCCTGCCACTTGGCATTGGGGAACATCTTCTTGCCCTCTTCGGAGATATACATAAGCTGTTTCGCCGTTGCGGGCTGACCGCCGGCTACGCCCAGCGGGTAATCGATGTGGAAGGGCATATTTTTATCGAATACGCCCTCGTCGCAGAGCGCCATGGTATTGTACAGATGGCTGATGTCCCAGATCTCCAGCTCCATGCCCCAGCCCTTATCCAGGATACCCTTGATGATCTTTCTCTGGAAGGGAGGGGTATTGCTGAAAGTGGAAAAACCATATTTGCCGATCGACATATCAAATGTGCCCATATTGAGCGTGAGCATGTCCGGTTCGGGCTTGATGTCCAGCAGAGCCAGCTTCTGCTCTTCGGAAGCCGCGATAATCTGCCAGGTAGTCGTATCAACCCAGGCGCCTATGCCCCCGCCGGCCTCAATCACGATAGGGCATTTTGCGCGTATGCGCTGCACGATATCACCCCAGACTTTGATGTCAGGCGTGGCCAGCATATGTATGGGGTCCCTGGCATGGATATGGCACAGCGTAGCGCCCGCGTTATAAGAACGAAGCGCCTCTTCTGCGACCTCTGCCGGTGTTATGGGCAGGTAAGGTGTCCTTTTGCCCAGGTTAGGAAGGTTGGGCGTTTTTTCGTGTAGTGTGTTTGAACCGAATGGTGCTACCTGGATGATCAGCTTCTTTGCCATGCGTGAAATTCCTCCTTAAATTAATGGTTTTTTTATTTGATATACTCAATGATACCGGTGAATTCCTTCAGGTTGGCCGGGTCCGGCTTCCTCCTCCCTTCCTCTATCTCCTTGATGATCCTGGTGACCATCTCGTTGCCGGGTGTTTTCATGCCGACCTCTTTGCCCTTCCTGACTACGTAGCCGTTAACGAAATCAACCTCCGTTTTACGCCCCTTTTCGATATCCTGCCACATCGAAGGCTTGGTTGGGCGGTGTTTGGCGAAGGCGAAATCCAGCAGCTTGGAAGCATTGTCGAAATCGGCCTTATTGCGCACCAGCACAATTGATGGTGAGACACCCATCAGTTCGGCGAATTTGACTCCGGCCGCGATGCCGACATCGTAGGTTTCGGTTATCACGGTCAATGCGACCTTGCGGGCAGCTTCGTTGTCTATAACGCCGCCGTAGGTAAGCCCGGCGATGGTGCCCACGCTGGTCAGTGAGGCCGTGATAAGCAGCTTGGTCCAGCGGTCGCCGATGATATTATCGGCGATCTCAGTCGGGAAGGCTTTGGAAAGCAGATCAGCCACATCCTCTGCCGCCTTGCTCCTGCCTGTGGGCCACTGGCCGATGATAAATCCGCCTTCCGTGGTCTGGATGAGTTGGCCCGGCCCCTGGTTGGTGCCGCCCCAGGTGATGCTGCAGGCGATGGTGCGCTCGACACCCACGATTTTAGCGATGGTTTCCTCGTTGATACCGTTCTGCAGGGAAACCACCGGCGCTGTCTTAGATATGGAAGGCAGGATGGAGGTAAGGGCTTTCTCTGTATGCAGGCCTTTTACTGCCAGTAATACGATATCTGCCCAACCGGTATAATCCTTTCCGGTGAATTGATCGGGAGTTAAAGACTTAATCGGGATGGTGAGCTCAGTAAATCCGGATACCTCCAGACCCTTGCTCATCTTTTTGACGTGTTCGAGGTCGGCATCCAGGACAACAACATTCTCGCCTTTCTTTGTCAGCAGGGCTGCCGTAATTCCTCCGATAGCTCCTCCACCTATTACAACGATATTTTTATAGGGCATGTGATATATCGGCCTCCTTGCGTTCTACTATACAATATCGGCAAACCAGCCCGACAACCAAAAGGATGCAAACGTATTATACATTTTACTGTCTGGCTGTCAATCAGTCTGGAGTTTCCGGTTATTTATATATGGAGAAGGCGGCCTCAAAAGCAGCCAGGCTCTTCTGTATATCCTTCTCTGTCATCACGCCCGACATGTAAACGTGGCCGGGCAGCAGCACCACGCCCGGGTTGCCCAGCAGCAGGCCCAGCCTGATCATGAGGTCGAACTCGAAGACCTCCATAACCTGGCTCATGTCGAATTTGCCATTTAACCCGAAGTGCACGATGCTATACAAAGCATGGGCCGAGACGTCCAGCTTCAGCCTGGCGGTTATTTCGTTGATGCCTTTGGCTAACTGCGCCGCACGGTCGATGGAGTTGGCGATGTACTTACCCTTCTCCAATTCTTCCATGAAGGCGATGCCGGCCGCCATGGCCAGCGGGTGTGCGCAGAATGAGCCCATGGGGAAGAGCGGCCCGAAATGCTCGGCCCGCGGGTCGAGGGCGCCCACCACGGACATTACATCCTCGCGGCCGCCTACGGCGCCGATAGGTATGCCGCCGCCAACCGGTTTTCCCAGGCAGGTCAGGTCCGGCGTTATGCCCAGTGCCTGCTGCGCCCCGCCAATGGCCACACGGAAGCCGGTAGCCACCTCATCGAAAGCCAGCAGCACGTTGTATTTAGTGGTCAGTTCACGTAACTGCTTCTGGAATCCCTCGGCCAGCGGTGTGCCGCCGGTCGATGCCCCCAGTGGTTCCAGCACTACGGCTGCCACCTGGTCCTTGTTATCTATCAGCGCTTTCTCCACTATGCCGATATCGTTGGGCGGCAGGTTGATCAGGTTATCCCAGTGGTTATTGGGAATGCCAAGCGTAAAGAGCGTGCCGGAGCCGGCCGCCAGCGCGTCGTATGACAACACCCCGTTCCAGCCGTGATGGTGCCCGGCGAACTTGATGATCTTGGTTTTACCGGTGAAGGCGCGGGCGATCTGGCAGACCAGTTCGGTGGCCTCGTTGCCCGAGTTGACTATCTTGATCTTCTTGATAGAGGGGTAATGCTGCATCACCTTCTGCGCCCACTTTGTGGCCAGTTCCTCGCACATCTCCAGGTGGAAGCCGTATTTATCCAGGGCCCGGTCAATGGCCTTGCGTATAGCCGGCGCCTTGTGGCCGATATACGAGATGCCCTGGTCGATGAACATGTCGATGTACTCATTGCCGTCAACGTCGTAGAGCTTCGAGCCTTCAGCATTACCGATGAAGAGCGGGTATGGCCTGTGCCAGATCATGTAGGCGGGCGCGCCCATCGGCACTATGTATTTGCGCGATTCCTCGTTGAGCTTTTTGGATTTGGGGGTCTTCTTCTCGTAGGCTGCGACAACTTCCCTGTACTTCTCATCACTCAGCTTCAGTATGCTCATAATCACCCTCCCTTGTCCGCTGGTTACGCCTGTTTAACCGTACCATCAGTGGACGACGTATTTTAGAACACTGCTTTACAAAAAACAACCATTTTGTATAATTTGTTTCATCACTGCTACCTAACCTGTATTGTACTGAATTTGCTGCTGGGTTATACTTACCATAATTGAGCATTACCCGGCTATATATTGTGAAAACTGACTGATGAGAAAAGAAAAAAAGGCATCTCAAGCTGAAGCAGGCGGCCGTGAGGTCAATGAGCGCTGGCTTAGCGGTCTGCTGAAAAAAGTGCAGGCCGGCGATATTTCTGTGACGGAAGCCGTAGCGGAACTGAGCGTGCTGCCTTACGAGGACCTCATGCACGCCAAGCTGGACCATCACCGCAGCCTGCGCACCGGTTTCCCCGAGGTCATCTTCGGCCAGGGCAAGACACTCGCGCAGCTCGTGGTTATAGCCGAGCGCATGGCTGCCCATTCGCAGAAGGTACTAATTACCAGGGTGGACGCCGCGGCCTATAAAGCGGTTAAAGCCGTGTTGCCCGACGCCCGCTATAACGAGGCGGCGCGCGCCATTATCGTCGACCGTGCCGCGAAAAAAAAGGGAAAGGCAGGCATAGTAGTTCTGACGGGAGGTACGGCGGATATCCCCGTTGCCGAGGAGGCCGCGGTTACAGCCGAACTGATGGGCAACGAGGTCCAACGTATCTTTGACGTGGGGGTGGCCGGCATACACCGTCTCTTCAACCATCTTGAGCAGATACGGGGTGCGAAGGTGGTGGTAGCGGTAGCGGGCATGGATGGTGTGCTGCCCAGCGTGGTGGGTGGACTGGTGACCTGTCCTGTCATTGCCGTTCCCACCAGCGTAGGCTACGGGGCCAATTTCAAAGGCGTAGCGCCTTTGCTGACCATGCTCAACAGCTGCGCACCCGGAGTGGCCGTGGTAAATATAGATGGAGGATTTAATGCCGGATATTTAGCCGGCTTGATGAACAGGTGAGTAATCACAAACTCAACATTAGAAGTAAAACCGCTGATAAAACCGCACACCTGCATGATGTGCTGGGTAAAATGAGTTCGGCCATCGTGGCCTATTCCGGCGGCGTGGACAGCACCTATTTAGCCGCGACGGCCCGGGATATTTTGCAAGAGAAGGTACTGATAGTCCTGGCCAATTCACCGGTGATGGACCGGGAGGACTTCGAGAACGCCAGGGAGATGGCTGCCTCGCTAAGCTTCGATCTCCAGGAGATAGAATTCAACCAACTCGACGTGCCGGATTTT
>CAIMUM010000182.1 GCA_903844685.1 uncultured Dehalococcoidia bacterium | reverse complement strand
GTGAACGAAAGGTTGAATTACTACGTCGGTTTGGGCATCAAAAAAGAGAACTTGCGACTCAGGCAGCATGATAAGGAGGAACTTGCCCATTATGCCAAAGGTTGCTTCGATGTGGATTATAATTTCCCTATCGGCTGGTCCGAGATAGAAGGAATCGCCAACCGCGGGGATTTCGACCTGACGCAGCATTCTAAATACAGCGGTAAAAGCCTTGATTATTTTGATGAAGAGAAAGGGGAGCATTACCTTCCCTATGTGATTGAACCGTCCTCCGGCGTAGACCGCACGCTGCTGGCGGTGCTGGTAGACGCCTACGACGAGGAAGTGGCGGATAAGGAGACGCGGGTCGTGTTGCATATAAAGCCGGAGATAGCACCGGTGAAAGTTGCCGTACTGCCCCTCAGCCGCAACGAGAAGCTGTCGCCCATGTCTAAGGAAGTGTCCGCGCTGCTGAGGCCGCATTTTATGACTCAGTATGATGACGCGCAGAGCATCGGCAGGCGCTACCGCAGGCAGGACGAGATCGGCACGCCGTATTGCGTAACCATAGATTTCCAGTCGCTCGAGGATAACCAGGTCACCATACGTGAGCGGGACAGCATGCAGCAGGTCAGGGTGCCAGTGTCCGGGCTGCTGGATGAACTTATGGCCAGATTCAACTGATATTGGACCGAGGCGTCATCAGTAATGCAAAGTGTGAGCGGCTGGTAATGAGAATCATCCATTTTGCTGATGCTCATATAGGTGTGGAAACATACGGCAGTATTGATCCTGAAAGCGGCTTATCCACGCGCGTGCTCGATGAATTGCGTGCGGTGGATGAGGTCATAGACTACGCGGTAAATAGCAGCGCCGACCTGGTGTTGTTTTGCGGTGATGCTTACAAGAACAGGGAGCCGTCTCCCACCCATCAGCGGGAATTCGCCAGGAGAATACGCCGCCTGTCGGAAGCCCGTATTCCTACGGTGCTGGTTGTGGGCAACCACGATCTGCCGGGTTCGCCGGGCAAGGCTAACTCCGTGGAGATATTCGAGGCGCTGGATATCGATTATATCCATATAGCCGGTAAGCCGGTCGTTTTGCACCTTGCTACTAAGAGTGGAGAGATACAGGTCGCTGTTCTGCCGTGGCTGCGCAGGACCGCCCTGCTGGTAAAGGAGGATGTAAGGAACATGGGCGTAACCCAGGTTATCGAGCAGATGCAAGAAGTGCTGGCCGCCCGGTTGGTGGAATTAGCCGCTGCTATCGATACCGGGAAACCGGCGGTGCTGGCCGCCCACGTATCAGTTGCCAGTGCTAAGGCGGGGACCGAGAAGAGCATGGTCATAGGTAACGACCCGGTTATAATGTTGAGCACCATCGCTGACCCTGTTTACGATTACGTGGCGCTCGGGCATGTGCACAGGAGCCAGGTGCTTTGCGGGGATCCTCCGGTAGTATATGCCGGCAGCTTGGAGCGGCTGGATTTCGGCGACGAGAAAGACGAGAAAGGTTTTTATGAAATTGAGATAGATTATAAGGGGGCGAACAAATCTGTGAAATATGAGTTTCACAAGATCGACGCCCGTAAATTTCTAACGCTGGAGATTGAGATAGGGGATGGTGACGTGGATCCCACAGGCAGCGTGCTCGGCAAAATCAAGGAGAATGCTGAACCTGTGTGTGGTGCGGTAGTCAGGTTGAAGATATCCCTGCCTGCCCATCTTGCGGGACAGTTAAAGGACGCGGATATTTTGAAAGCGTTAAAAGAGGCATATAATGTAAGCATTGTCAGGGAGATAAGCCGTGCCGCCAGCACCCGCGGCGCCGGATGGTCAAATAAATCGCTTACCCCCCTGGAAGCTCTGGACAAATATATGGAGATCAACGGTGTGACCGCGGAGAGGCAAATCAAGCTGCGCGAATACGCCGAGAGAATGATAAATGAAAAACTTTGCGGGGAAAATGAATCCAATGCAGTCTAAACTGGCCGGACAGATGGAAAAGATACGCATCCGCTTCGGCATCAGAGACAAGATACTGATCTCGTTTCTTGCCTTATCGCTCATATCTGTAGGTATCATAAGTTCGCTGGCGTTAAGATATATCGGTTCAGTTGGTGCGCTGACCAAGGAATACAGCGCCTCAATGGGCGAAACGGTTATATCGGTGTCCATATCCGCGCTGGAAGACCAGGGCAGGCGCACCATCTACCAGAAGGCATCCGATATTGCCAAGGAGATGTATTTTTATTTACAACTTCATCCCGATATGACAGAGACCGAGATAATGAGTGACCCGAAACTTAATTCGATAGCTATTCAGAAGGTAGGCAGAACGGGATATACTTTAGTATATGATACGAAGGGCAAAATCCTATTTGCTTCTGACCCGAACATTGTTGGGACTAACCTGCGCAACCTCGGTGGTGAACCATCTTACTATTCATCGATCTTTGAGCGCAGCCTGCTGGGTGGGGAGGCGTCAGGCTATTAC
>CAIMUM010000181.1 GCA_903844685.1 uncultured Dehalococcoidia bacterium | reverse complement strand
CCTTTTCCGAACTGGATTATCTCGAAAAGCTTGAACTTATCGGCGAAGATATGTTCTCCGCCTGCCTGGCTTTTCAGGAACTGGATGAAGATGACCTTCAGTCCCTGGCCGTAGGCCCTGATGGCCTGCCCCAGTGCGGCGGTCGTCTTGCCCTTGCCGTCGCCGGTGTAAACCTGTATCAAACCGTCAAACTGTCCTTCTGCCATGCGAGCCTCCGAAGATGATTTTATATATCGTGGCCATGTCCAGGCTTTGCCTGAACACCGAAGCTATATTATCATAAGATTTTTCCCTGTCTAGTGCGGTATGCTCTGCCGGACGCAGGTTACGCAGGGAGCAGAGGTTATTAATCATACTCCGGGTGAACTCGATATTGTTGAAAAGACCGTGTATGTAGCTGCCGAATATTGTGCCCGCTTGATTTATGCCACCGTCCCGGTAGCCGGCTGAAGTATTGCCCGCTGATGTTACTGTGAATACGCTGTGAGGAGGCTCTTTCGAGCATCTCCCCATGTGTATCTCATATCCTGAAATTTCCGCACCTTTCATTCCCGCTAACAGCCCGCTACCGGCAGCAACCGTGCCCTTTACCTGTGCGGTGATTTTATCGGGACCAAAGACCGTTTCCATATCTAATAAACCGAGTCCAGCTGCTTCCGGTATCTCAGATTCGGCCTTGACCGGGTCGTAGATTTTCTGCCCCAGCATCTGGTACCCGCCGCACATGCCGAAGACCGGCGTACCGGCCCCGGCCATTTCAATTATGCTTGACGACAGCCCGCTCCGCTGAAGAAACAGCAGGTCAGCGATAGTGCTCTTGGTGCCCGGCAGGATTATCAGGTCGGGGTCGCCGAGCTTTTCAACAGAGGCTATATAACGTACGTTACAGAAAGTTTCCAGCGGGTCGAAGTCATCGTAGTTTGCTATATGCGGCAGGCGGATAATGCAGACGTCGGGAAATCCCTGGTGTGCCTGAGAGTTCCTTTCGTCGAGATATACCGAGTCCTCCTGGGCAACAGCGAGGTTCCTGATATAGGGGACGACGCCCAGCACTGGCCGGCGGCAGCGTTTTTCCAGGAAATCAAGCCCGGGCTTCAGCAGGGCTAAATCGCCGCGGAACTTGTTGATTACCAGTCCCTTGACCATGTTACGCTGGCGTCCGGGCAGCAGTTGCAGGGTGCCCACTATCGAGGCGAAGACGCCTCCGCGGTCTATATCTCCAACCAGGATAACCGGGGCCTCTGCCAGTTCGGCGATGCGCATATTGGCGATATCCCTGTCCATCAGATTTACCTCTGCCGGGCTGCCTGCGCCCTCTATGATAACAACCTCGTATTGACTGCGCAGCTTAGTAAGGGAGTCCATGATCACCGGCCACAATTTGTGATTATCCCGGTAATAATCCGAGGCATCCGCAACGCTTTGCGCTTTGCCAAGTACGATAACCTGTGATGTGGCATCAGCCTGCGGCTTCAGCAGGACAGGGTTCATTTCGACTGATGGTTCGATGCCGGCGGCTGCGGCCTGCACCGCCTGGGCCCTGCCTATCTCACCGCCGTCCTTAGTAACGAAAGAATTGAGGGCCATGTTTTGAGATTTAAACGGCGCTACCCGGTAGCCGTCCTGCTTCAATATGCGGCACAGCGCTGCCACCATGATGCTCTTGCCCGCGGAGGAAGCGGTGCCCTGGATCATCAGCGTCCGTGACTTCATTTGCCGCTGCTCCGCATAGATCGTATAGTGGTTATGAGACTGCGGCAATCCTGCATCCTGCGTGGGGCAATGCGTATATAACCGGGCAGGCCGAAGGATGAGCAGTCGCGGACAAGGAATCCCCTGGCCAGCAGCCTGCTTTGAAAATCAGTTGCGTTGCCCACGCGTACCAGGAAGAAGTTTGTGTCTGTGGCTACAACCTGGTAGTCCAGCGACTCTAATTGTGATATAAGATAGTTCTTGCATTTGCGTATCAGGGTGTTGCATTTTCTTATATAACCGTAACTGCCAAGGGCGGCGATGCCCGCCTGTTGCGCCGTGGAGTTGACGTTCCAGGGAGGACGTAGCTTTTTAAGCGTGTTGATTATCTCTTTGCAAGCTATGCCGTAGCCCAGTCTCAAACCAGCCAGCGCGAAGTCCTTGGTCATAGAGCGCACGATCAAGATGTTGGGATGGTGCAGCAGTTTAAGAGAATCCCAGGCATCTTCAGTGAAAGATAGGTACGCTTCATCCAGGACTATCAGTGTAGCGGGGAACGACGATACAATTTTCGTGATGCTGCTGAAGCCGAGATACTGACCGGTCGGATTATTGGGATTACAGAAGAAGATGGCCGAAGGCCTATACTTCCGGGCGAAAGAAATGAAATCCTCGACAGCGAGCCGGAAACCCGAACTTTCCCGCATCTCGTATTTTAATGTGCGGGCATTGGCGATTTTACAGGCGAGTTCATATTCGCCGTAGGTTGGCGAGGGGATGACAACCGCATCTCCGGGTCCTGTGTAGGCGAGCGCTGCCAGCCTGAGCAATTCGGTTGAGCCGCTGGTCGCTATCAGGTTCTCTTTAGGAGCGCCTATCTTGCCTGAAAGCAAATCGATGAATTCCCGGCAGTCAGGGTCGGGGTAAAGTGCGATATCCGACTTAGCCAGGGCCCCCTGGACTGATCGGGGCGGGCCGTAAGGATTACAGCAGGTACTGAAATCCAGTATTTCTTTAGAGTGCTGGGATAGATTGCTTCGTCGCTGCGCTCCTTGCAATGACGTTTTTGTGGGTGGCGGACTCGTCATGCCGAGTCTTACCAACGGAGAGAAGTTGATTCCGCCGTGCGCGCCAGGCTGGATATTCGCGATATGCGGTCTAACCTGTAATGCCAACCAGCACCTCTACACCTGTAACTATCAGTAACCATATTGCGGCGGCGGCAGCAAGTATTTGTTGAGAACGGGTTATTGCGGTTAAGGTCAGTTCCCTGCCTCCGCCGTTGAGGCAATAGGCTCCCGGTTTCTCCAGCGTGATACCCAGTGAGCCCGCCATAGCGCTCATCGTCCATCCCGCGTTCGGGCTTTCGGTTTTACCATGCTGGCCGAGCATGGCTCGCCAGCTATCTGCGAAATCTGCACTGCAGATTGCCGAGGCCAGGAAGATGAATGCTCCGCTCAGGCGGGCAGGTATAAAATTGAGGACATCGTCGAGCCGTGCCGCGAATTTGCCAATATATTCCCATTTTCCGTGAAAGCCTATCATGGCATCGAAAGTATTCACGACGCGGTAGGCGATAGCGCCCGGCAGGCCGAAAATGGCGAAATAGAACAGCGGAGCAACGAAGCTGTCGCACAGGTTCTCAGCGCAGGATTCGATGGCCGCTGAGATGACCTGTCCCTTTGAGAGATCTTCGGTCTTCCTGCTCACTAATGCGTTGGTATGCCAGCGTGCCTTGATCAGGTCGCCGCCGGACAGGCTTGTTTTCACCTTTTGCACTGCCTGCCAGAGTCCACGCAGGGAGAAGGTGTTTTTCAGCAGGTATATTGAAAATAGGATGTAAGCTATTGCATTCAAGCTCTGTAAATACTGTGCCAGAAAATACAATGGGACGGTAACCATCGCCGTGGTCAGGATTACCATCGTCACACCGCAGATGAACCGGCGTACATTTCCGTCCGCGGGTACTAATTTGAGCTGCAAGGATATGAATTTACCCAACCAGGCAACCGGGTGAAAACGGTTTGGCGCTTCCCCGGCCAGTAAGTCCAGCAGCAGTGCTCCCAGCAGGATGTAAAGTCCGGTCATCATCAATTCAGTTGCTCCCTGACATGTCCCTGGGCGTTACCAGGGCGGTGGGCAGGCTGTTTACCGGGTGAGGATATACACAGACATCGACGCCATAGATTTCTCTTATCGCTGCCGCGTCCATCACCTCCCGCGGATTACCCTGCCTCCAAATATATCCGTCTTTGAGCATGATGATACGGTCGCAATATTGAGAGGCGAGATTGAGGTCATGCAGGGCGGTGATGACGCTCAGGCCTTTATCACGGCAGAGTTGCCGCACGAAGTTCAAAATCTCGGCCTGATAATTGATATCGAGGTTGGCCGTAGGCTCATCTAACAGCAGGATGCCCGCCTGCTGTGCCAGCGCGCGCGCAATAAGGACGCGCTGTTTTTCTCCTCCCGAGAGTTCGTCAATGCGTTTATCCGCGAGCTGTACTGTGCGCGTTGCTTCCATCGCTTCGATTGCGATGCTGATGTCCAACTTTCCCTCGTACTGCAGTAGCTTCAGGTGCGGGGTGCGTCCCATCAGGACGATATCCATTACCGTAAACAGCGCCGGCAGAGCTACATTCTGCGGCACCAGGGCAATATTGCGGGCGGTGTAACCATGATTGTTTTCCGCTATATTCACTCCATGCAAAGTAACGTAGCCAGGGTAAGGCCGGAGCAAGCCGGACATGCCCTTGAGCAGCGTGCTCTTGCCGCAACCGTTGGGGCCTATAATGCCCAAGAATTCACCCGCGGACGTTTCAAGGTTTATATCACGCAGTATTAGTTGCCGGCCATATCTGAAACTGGCATTTACCAGTGCAATACCGGGCATCAGAATATGCCCCTCTTTTTTTGTCGCAGCAGGTAGAGGAAGAAAGGGGCCCCGATTAAAGCTGTAATAACCCCGACGGGTATCTCGGTGGGCGCCAGCAGCGTTCTGGCCGCCGTATCGGCGAGTATAAGGAAGCCGGCCCCGGCCAGGGCTGAAAACGGCAGCAGCAAACGGTAATCCGGCCCGAGTATGAGTCTCACGGCATGCGGTATGATAATGCCGACGAAGCCGATGGCGCCGCAGAAACATACCGCCGCCGCTGTTGCCAGAGTGGCGGCTGCCAGGATAAGCACCTTGGTTTTTTCAACGTTGATCCCCAGTTGCCTGGCCTGCTCCTCGTCTAATTGCATGACATTCAGCGGACGCGCCATCAGCATAAGGACAGTGATGCCGGCCAGGATATAGGGCGCTATGATGGCGACCCGTGACCAGTCGGCCAGCGAGAAAGTCCCCAGTAGCCAGAATATGATCCCTTGCAGCTTGTCCCCGGAGACTATTAGTAAATATGAGGTAAAGGAAGCTAAAAACGCTCCGACGGCTACTCCGCCCAATATCAGCGTCGTTACCGGCACGGTTTTGCCCGTCCTGGCGATGAAAAATACCACGATAACGCTGATTACCGCCCCCAGGAATCCCAGTATGGGTATCAGCTCGACCGGCAGCGAACCGGGCAGCAGGAATCCGGCGACGGCGCCCAGCGCAGCGCCCTGGGATATGCCTGTCAGGTAGGGGTCGGCCAGTGGGTTACGGAACATCCCCTGGTAAGCCGCCCCGGCCATAGCCAGCGCACAGCCCACCAGTCCCGCCATGAAAATGCGCGGTAAACGGATGGTAAAAAGTATCGTGTACAGGCTTGCATCGTATGCGCTGGCTGAGGGCTGGTGAGTAATTACACCGGTAATCATCCCCAGCATGTCCTGCAGCGGTATTGCAGTGCTGCCCACCGTCAGGGAAAACGCTGCGATCAGTGCCAGGGTCAGGCCAGCGCCGCAGAGTGAGAGGACAGCGCTGCGTTGCTTAGTCCTATACAGCTTTATCCATGAGTTTAATAAACTATTTGCCTGTGCTGTCGCCATGGTTTCCTGCCAAATTGATATCAGAAATCGTTGTTGTCCAAATAAAAAAACCCTGCTCAAAGGAGCAGGGGGGATCATTAATAAATAACAAATCCCACCCCCTTACTCCGCGGAGGCAGCTTATTTCAGCAAGGTGGCGTTCTGACTTTCACAGTAGGCGGGACTGTACCGGTATTTCACCGGTTTGCCTTCCGTTTAAGCCCGCGGTCACCCGCAGGCGCCTTGCATAAAATATTCAGTTGGCCTAAAGGATATAAGGTTGACCAATTAAAGTCAAAAGCCCCATTCACACATTTCTTGCTATAGCAGGAAATCAAAGACTATAATCTACCGCGTTGGGTACGTATTGATGAAAAAAATACCGTCGTGGGCTGTTGTTGTATTACTTCTGCTGGTGATAATCCTGGTGGCGCTGTGGTTAAGGATAGTGCTGCCCTATAACCAGGTATTCGTCGGGGACTGGGTCAAGATGACGGGCGTGGATGCGTATTATTACATGCGCCTTGTGGATAACCTGATGAAGCATTTTCCCCAGTTGACGCAATTCGACCCCTATTTGCAATATCCCGGCGGATGGTTGACTGGATACGCGCCGAATTTCTTCGCCTATTTCATGGGCGCCATCATCTGGCTGTTGAGCCTGGGTAGAGCCGACCAGCATACGGTGGACGTTATAGCCGTGTATATACCGCCGTTTCTGGCCGTGCTAACCGTGCTGGCCGTATTTTTTATAGGCAAGCTGCTCGGTAGTAAATGGCTGGGTTTATTGGCCGCGGGCTTGCTGGCGATTTTACCCGGTGAATTCTTGAACCGGTCATTGCTGGGATACACGGATCACCATATAGCCGAAGTATTATTTTCCACCGGCATGATGTTATTTGTATTTCTGGTTTTAAATGGGAGCGAAGGAAGAACGCCGGGGGACATGTTGAAAAAGGGGTGGCCTGCGATCGGGCGATCGCTCATTGCCGGTATATTGGCCGGTGTATTTCTCGGACTTTATATACTGACCTGGTCCGGCGCATTGATGTTTGCCTTGATACTTATTGTTTTCATCGTGGCGCAAGCTATTATCGAACATCTGAAAGGCCGGTCAGTCGATTATCTTGGTGTGCTGGGTGTGAGCGTGTACGGCGTGGGGTTAATAATCGGCCTTCCCTGGATGAAGAATGCTCTTACCCTGGCATCACTGCTGATCGGGTTAGCCGTATCAGTTCTGCTTCCCCTTTTATCGAGATGGTTGAATACTCGAAAGGCCCGGCCATCGTTATATCCGGTCCTGATAGCGGGCCTGGGGGTAATCAGCTATGTAATCCTGTCTATTACGATTCCATCCGTCGCACAATCGATGATTGCCAATCTGCTAAACATTTTTAGCTGGCCTACCGGGACGACTGTAATGGAAATGCAGCCGTTGCTCATCCAGCAGGGCAATTTTACTTTCATGGTTGCCGTGGGCAATTATATGCTGGCCTTTTTCTTCAGCCTGGTAGCGATAGGGATTTTATTTTATCAGGCGATCAAGAGGGGACAGCCTGATAAGGTGATGCTTCTGGTCTGGAGCGTGATTACACTTCTTGCCGCCCTTGCCATGAGGCGCTTCGCATATTACTATGCGGTTAACGTGGCCTTATTGACAGGTTATCTTTGCTGGCTCCCGCTGAGCCTGCTGATTAAGAAAAGTGAGCCCGTGCCTATTGCGGTTACTAATAAGGGAACTTCGGCCAGAAGCAGGAAAAGGGCAGCCCAGCAGGTAAAAGCCAAGGTTAAAACAAATGTTGGAGCAGTTGCCCTTTTACTTACTGCCATTGCTGTGTTTGTCTATTATCCCAACATTGGCCCGCTGCCCAGCGGAGAAAAACCTGCCGTAGACCTCGCAACCCGGCCGTTATTCGCCCCGTCTAACGCCTGGTGCGAAGCTGAAGATTGGTTGCGTACTAATACCCCTGAGCCTTTCGGAAACCCGGAAACATATTATGGCCTATATAAACCGGTTTCTGAAAAAGGCGGCTTTGAATATCCGGCGAGCGCTTACGGCATACTGGCCTGGTGGGATTACGGATATTGGACGGCGAGGATAGGCCATCGTGCTCCTGCATCAAGCCCGGGGACAGGCAACGGTGAGGAAGCATCGTATTTTACAGCGCAGGACGAAGCATCGGCAGCCAGGGTGATCAATAACCTCGGAACGCGCTATGTGATCGTTGACAACGAGATAGCTGCTTATGATGGTAAATTCCATGCGCTGGCAACATTAAGTAATTTAACATACTCGGATTTTTACGATGTATTTTTACAGAAGCAGAATAACCAATACGTGCCCACCGTCCTGTTTTACCCAGAATATTATCGCACTATGGTAGCCAGGCTGTATAACTTCGATGGCAAAGCCGTAGTTCCAGAAACTGTGAATGTTATTAAATATGGCGAAGTAACAGCGCAGGATGGGCGCAGGTATAGAGAGATAACCGAGACCAAAACATTCAATTCGTACGGTGAAGCACAGAGTTTCATACTTGATAATAAAGGCAAGAATTACTTTATCGCCGGGCTGGATCCTTATAAGAGCCCCGTGCCCCTGGAAGAATTAAAGGGATATAAGCTCGTATATGCGTCTAATCAGAAGGTTTCTACAGGTTCGAAACCTCAATCTGATATAAAAATATTCGAGTATCAAAAAGATGTAATCCCGCTGTCGGGCGATTGGAGTGGGGATAAAAAATCGGAGACTGGCTTACGGCAACCGGATGGCAGCTTCATGGTAGATAAAAACGGAGATGGGAAGTTGGTCAGCCTGGGTCGGTTCGGTTATCCGACCGATATGCCGGTTACTGGCGATTGGAACGGTGACGGCAGAACCGAAATAGGTGTCTGGAGGCCCTCGGACTTATGTTTTTACCTTGATTATAATGGCAATGGTACTTGGGATCCTGAAAACGGTGACCGCAAATTGGGCCCATACGGGTTCGATTTTGCTGATCTACCGGTTACGGGTGATTGGAACGGGGATGGCAGATACGAGGTTGGAATATGGCATCACGATCTATACGATCAAGACTGCTATTTTTACCTTGATGTCAATGGAGATGGGAAATGGGATCCTGCCAGCAAGGATGTTAAATTTGGCCCGTTTGGCAAGGCCGGAGATGTGCCGATTACAGGAGATTGGAATGGCGATAGCAGGGACGAGGTAGGCATATGGGAACAGGGCAGCCGCTATTTTTATCTTGATACCAATTGGGACGGAATCTGGGACGCTGCCAAAGGTGATCTAAAGCTGGGGCCATACGGCGAAAACTACGATACGCCGGTCAAGGGAAATTGGGATGGTGGGCACAAAGATCTGATAGGTGTGTGGGATCCGTATGCTCGGCTTTTCCACTTGAATATTGGTGGGGATGGGAAATGGGGAGAGAGCAGGAGCAATATGCTATCAAATTCATTAAGTGGTCAATAACACCATTAAAACGCGACAATAAATTGATTATCATTCGGCTGTCTTCCATATGAATAATCAAACTATAACTGAACCTCAAAAATTTGCCGGAGATATCTTTTGGGTGGCTACTTCTAATTTAGCGGTACCGCTGGTTGGATTGATTGCTCTTCCTGCTATGACCAAGAACTATACAGCGGAGACCTATGCCGTGTGGGTGCAGTCTTTTCTCATTGTCGGATTGCTGTCGTTTACCTTAAGTCTGTGTCTGGGGAATGCTATAATCCGATTTCTGGCTTCAGAAGACAACTTGGAAAAAAGGCGCCAAGCCCTCGGCAGCATGCTTTGGCCTGTACTTGTCTTTGCTTGCCTTGCACTCGTTACATCACTTGTACTCAGGCAGGATCTATCTATATTCCTGTTTGCTTCTCCAGATTACGCTCACCTCGTTCCTCTAATTTTTCTTTGGGCCGCAATGCAGGCCGTATACTCATTATTAATCTGTTACTTGCTGGCAAGGCGAAGGATAAAATGGATGTCAGTTTTGCAGATTAGCCTTGCTTTGTTTCAAATGCTGGTGATTGTAATACTGGCTTTTACAAGGAACGGCTTGATGTGGATTATAGGCAGTATAGTAGTTGGGATAACCATTCTTGTGATCATCGTTTTTGGGATGATAGTTAAGGAACTTGGTTGGCCGAAGCCTGCCCTGGAAGGGTTAAAAGATTACCTGGTCTTTAGCATTCCTTTAATACCCAGCGGAATCTTACTTTGGGTGATAAGTGCCAGCGACAGGTTCTTCATAACATATCTTCTCAACCTCGGTCAGGCCGGTATCTACTCCGCTTCTTTATCTGTAGGCAATTTGATATTCCTGTTCTACAGTCCCATCCCGATCGTCCTATTCCCTGTGCTCTCCAGACTTTGGGAGCAAAAGGAGACATTGAAGGTCTGTAGTTACCTGGAGTATTCGAATAAGCTCTTTATTACGCTGGCCATTCCTGGAGCAGCAGGTCTCTACATATTGTCACAGCCGTTACTTGGAATTATCACTACCCCCGACTATATGGTGGGGGGAGTTTTGATTTTGTTAATTGCTGCGGCCGCAATACTATGTGGGCTGTATCAAATAAACGTTTCTATAATTTTACTGGTGCAGCAGACTAAATGGTTGGTGCCTATTATAGCTATCGCCACGATAGCTGATATTGGTGTCAATCTGGCTTTAATCCCAATTTTTGGTATAACTGGAGCTGCCATTGCTATCACCGTATCTTATTTGATTCTGGCTATCATAGTAATAGTTTGGGCGAAGAAGGTTATCAGATATACAATAGATGTAAGATTTATGGCCAAAGTCATTCTCGGATCATTAATTATGGCTGTTTGTATTAGTTTTATTGATATAGGCGGCATCTTTGGTATCTTTATCATAGTAGTTGCAGGCGTTGTTATATTTAGTTTGTGGATGTGGCTGACAAGGGCCTTTTCGGCTGAAGATATTGAGCTAATAAAGGAAATTATTGTGGGATTGAAGAAAGGGTCTTTGCTTAGCTAAATTATTAATCATCTATAATTGAATTGACCCTTAATCAGGTCTTGTACATCTGAAAAATTGTCTTTATATTTGTAGTCTTTGATGGTTATTTGCATGATATGTTCCAAATTATCCGTGGCTTTTTCCCAATCATATTTTTTTGCGGTTTCTATGCCGCTATGCGCCAGTTTCGAAGCAAGTTCAGGTTCTTTTGCCAATTTGATTATGGCTTCAGCTATTAAGTCCGGTCGTCTGGGAGGCACTACAAGGCTATTTACGCCGTTAACGGCAGTCTCGTCCACGCCCAGTCCGGCAGTGACCAGAGCGCATCCGCAAGCCATGGGTTCTAATTGAGCGCCGGGAAAACCTGAATACCAGCCCAAGCATAGGCAAATATGACTATCTGAGTAGAGCTCAGCCAGTTCGCCTCCCCTGTGATTGACAAAATTCAATTTTAAGTCTGGAGGTTGATCTGGACGTGGGTGGAACCAGAATACATTCCATTCTACGTTATCGGTCCCCAGTTCTTTATATACTATTCTCATGGCTTCCACCGATTCATTCCATGAACTAAAATGCAGTGCCCTGCCATACGATACGATTTTCAACGGCTTATAATTCCTGTATTTATCATTGATATCCCGTTGCGGGTAAAAAACAGAGTGTTCAAAACCAGGGTTTAACAAATGGGGCACACGGCCTGTCCTTTGGATGATCTGATCGCGGACCCATGCCCCACCTGTAATTAATTCAATTGGCATGAAATATGTCAACCGGGCTAACTTTTGGACGAGTTCATCTTGGAAAAATAGCTCCTCGAAATGTTGAATATAATACAGGGGAATTGTCTTATCCATCAAGGCAAAAGCAGCATAAGCAGTTAAACAGTGAGTAGCAACGGTTATATCGGATGGAATCCATTTGGATAGAAGATTACGTGTTAAAGTATTAAGATAATATGAATAGTATGATCTGTAAATAGCTTGAGATATATGGTGAAACCGAGGCAATTTTCTATAAATATAACTTGCGCAGCTTATTG
>CAIMUM010000180.1 GCA_903844685.1 uncultured Dehalococcoidia bacterium | reverse complement strand
CTGGCCGGCACGCGTATCCCCAGGGTGAGCGTGCCCGACCTGAAGGACCACGGTGAGAGGCTCAAGTATTTGATGCTGGAGAACGTGCCGGGCAGCTATCCGTACACTGCGGGCGTCTTCCCCTTCAGGCGCAGGGATGAGGAGCCGAAGAGGCAGTTCGCCGGTGAGGGGGGGCCGGTGCGTACAAACAAGCGCTTCCATTTCCTCTCGCAGAACGACGAAGCCAAGCGGTTGTCCACAGCCTTTGACGCGGTGACGCTATTCGGTGAAGATCCGCTGGAAAGCCCGGATATCTTCGGCAAGGTCGGCGAGTCCGGTGTGTCCATCTGCACGCTGGAGGATATCAAGAAACTCTATGCCGGCTTCGACCTGTGCTCGCCCAATACCTCGGTTTCCATGACCATCAACGGGCCGGCGCCCGTTATGCTGGCCTTTTTCCTGAACGCGGCCATCGACCAGCAGGTGGATAAATTCATGGAGCAGCAGGGCAGGCTGCCCACGCCGGACGAACATGCCAGGATAAAGGCGCAAACTCTCTCGGTGGTGCGCGGTACGGTGCAGGCCGACATACTCAAGGAAGACCAGGGGCAGAACAGTTGCATCTTCTCCATCGAGTTCGCGCTCAAGATGATGGGCGATATACAGGAATATTTTATCAAGCACAGCGTGCGCAACTACTACTCGGTCTCTATCTCTGGCTATCACATCGCCGAGGCCGGGGCCAATCCCATCTCCCAGGTGGCCTTCACACTGGCCAACGGTTTTACCTATGTGGAGTATTACCTTTCGCGCGGCTTCCCCTTAGATTCTTTCGCTCCCAACCTGTCATTCTTCTTCTCCAACGGCATGGACGCCGAGTACGCGGTCATCGGGCGCGTGGCCAGGCGCATCTGGGCGGTGGCCATGCGGGAGAAGTACGGGGGAAACGAGCGCAGCCAGCAGCTTAAATACCATATTCAGACCTCCGGCCGCTCATTGCACGCGCAGGACATACAGTTCAACGACATCCGCACAACGCTGCAGGCTGTGCTGGCCTTCTATGATAACTGCAATTCGCTGCATACCAACTCCTACGATGAGGCTATCACCACGCCTACCGAGGAGTCGGTGCGGCGGGCCATGGCGGTGCAGCTTATTATCATGCGGGAGTTCGGCCTTACCAAGAACGAGAATGTCTGGCAGGGCTCATATATACTTGAGCAGTTGACCGAACTGGTGGAGGAAGCGATATTAGACGAGTTTGAGCACATCTCCAAGCGCGGCGGCGTGCTGGGCGCCATGGAGCTTCAGTACCAGCGCGGCAAGATACAGGACGAGTCAATGCTCTATGAGCAGCGCAAGCATTCCGGTGAATTGCCCATCATAGGCGTGAACACCTACTTGAATCCGAGGGAAGGCAACCTGATACCTTTCGACATCCCGCTCAGCCGTTCCAGCAGCGAGGAGAAGCAGGGGCAGATAGACAACCTGCGCGACTTCCAGAAGCGCAACGCCGCCAAGGCGCAGGAAACCCTTAAGAAGCTGCAGCAGGTAGCGGTAGCGGGGGGCAACGTCTTCGAGCAGATGATGGAGACGGCGCGCTTCGCTTCACTGGGTCAGATCACCAACGCCTTGTACCAGGTAGGCGGCAAGTACCGGCGGAATATGTAGCCATATTCAGCCCTTCATCATCAACTTCGAGGTCATATTCAACAGGTTGTGCGGCGTCAGGCGCACGATGACCGAGTGCATCAGCCAGTTCATCGGCCCGGGGATAAACATGGTCTTGCCCTGCTTGAACGCCTTGTAGCCCTGTTTGGCAATAACCGCTGGGTCCCAGAGGCCGCTGATAGCGAACCAGCGCAGCTTTTCCGGAAGGTTGCCGGCCTTCAGCAGCGGTGTTCTGGTGTAAGGCGGGCTGAAAGCGAAAACCTTGATATCGGTGCCTGACAGCTCAGCGTTAACGGTCTCACTCAGGTTCTGTACGAAAGCTTTGCTGGCGCCGTAGGCCGCATGGTAAAGGGTAGGCTGAAAAGCCGCGCAAGACGACATATTGATTATCCTGCCGCCGCCCGCTTTTTTCATATCCTGCAGCGCGAGCCAGGTAAGCTTGAAAAGAGCCAGCGCATTGGTTTTAACCATGAAGACCTGCCTGGCGTAATCGATTTCCGAAAAATTCCCATATTCGAGCGTGCCGGCATCGTTCATAAGAACGTCTATGGAACCCGCCGCTTCTCTGGCTGAAGCATAAAGCTGCTCCGGGCCATTTTCTGTGGAGAGGTCAATGCTGAATGACCAGGTATTGATATTGTATTTAGCGGCGAGCTCTTTGGCCCATTGAGCCAGAATCTCTTTTTTCGCCGGCATGTCGTCCAGCACCAGGTTGGCGCCGTCCGCGGCGAAAAGTTTTGAAAATTCCCGGCCGATGCCGGAAGCCGCGCCCGTGATCAGGACGTTCTTACCCTTGACCTCGTATTTGCTCATACATACCTCCTACCGCTGTTTGGCGGCAAAATGCTTATTTGCCCGATCCATCCTCTACTCGGTGGTGCAGCAGATTACTTTGAAATTGACCTGTCCCTTCGCTTCGTTGCCGCTGCTGTCAGTTACCGTGACATTGACTATATAGTCGCCCCCGGCCCCCGGGGATATCCAGTTGACCCTGCTGGCGGTGCCGTTCTCCAGGCTCAGCCCCCTGGCCGCCTGGAACCTCCCGCTGGCGGCGCTCCAGGTATATTTGAGGTTCCCGGAGTCCGGGCTATCCACGATGCACTCGATAGGTATAGCCGTCCAGATGCGCATCCTTCCCGCAACCGTGACGGTTTCCTTCGAGGGGAAGGACATTTTCAAAACGACGGGCGCGTCCTGAGATACGCTGCCGTCGGCATTGATAAGTACCCTGACCTCCTGGACTGCCCTGGCTTCCGCTCCCTTGCCGTCACTGACCGTCACGCTAATATGATATTTTCCCATCGACGGGGGCGATGTCCATGTGGCGGAAGCCCCATTGCCCTTAATCGTGCCGTTATCCGCCGACCAGGCGTAAGTCAGGTTATCGCTGTCGGGGTCTGATGCCACACAGGTAAAATCCCCCTCCGCCTGCGGTTCCCAATCGGTGGCGCCGTTTATCGATTGAATGAGGGGTGGCCGGTTGGCCGCCGGCGCAGAGGCAGGAAGAGGCGGCGCCGGCGCCGTACATGACGCGGCTAAGAACGCCGGACCAAGTATGGTTATAGCTGTTAACAGCGCCGATAGCGGTTTAATCTGCAGTTTCATATCCGTATCCGTCGTATTGGCCACACCAAACTCATATTAAGGGTTCGTGCAGCAAAGCACTTCCATGTCGACCTCACCCAATGCCTGGTTGCCTGATTTATCCTGAACGAGTACAGTAATCTTGTAGTGTTCTCCCCCACTGGGTGCAATCCATCCCACCCTGCTCGCCTTTCCTTCAGCAAGGTTATCGGCCAACAGCTTGCCGCCGGTTGCACTCCAAGTATAAGTTAAGTCTTTGGGGTCCGCCCCTTCCATAACACACTGCACCTCAATGGTAAAAAAGGACCGGACACGGCCCTGCGTTACTGCTGTAGTTGTCGAGGGGACCGACATCTTCAGGTAAATTGTCTTATCCTGCTCCGGCGGAGGCGGATTTACTACGCTAAACCGCTTGCTGAAGCTTGCTTCTCCTCCCTTGCCGTTGTCGACCTTGACCGAGATCTCGTAGTCACCGGTTGTGTCGGGTGGAAGCCAGGTTACCTTTGGCCCATTGCCTGTGATGGTGCCGTTCTCGGCCGTCCAAACATAGGTCAGGGGATTACCGTCGGATTCCCTGGCGGCACAAAACAGGGTATTTTCTTTCCCGGTGTTCAACTCTTGTGGCCCTATAATGTTCATGATCTCAGGCTGTGAGATAGCCGGCGGTGGTGGTGGGGAAACCGGCTTGGGCTTGACCACCGGCGCAGCGCAGGCCGCCAATGCGATCAAAATCAGCAGAACTGCGGCAGTGTACTTGCCGGCGCGGCTTAGCAACTCATACATACGGTTACCTCGTTACAATTAATATTTAATTACCGGATAATATTGCGTCATTAACCATGCCTGCACTTAATTATGCAGGCCCAAATATTATATAATTTTAAACTATTTAAATTAAATCAGCACATATTTCCGTTCAGGCCGCAGGTCAGGCGGGGATAACGGCCTGCCGGTTTCAGTAAAGGGAGGCACAGCATTTGAAAAAAGAGCAGTATCAGGAATTGGACGGCATCTTCCACCCGCAAAAGGTGGCGATCATCGGCGCGTCGCCCGTGGCGGACATAGCCACTCTGGCCCTGATGAATACCAAGATGAGGGACCACGTATATTTCGTTAACCCGAAGTACAAGGAGATATTCGGCAGGAAGTGCTATGCCAGTGTGCTCGATATCGAAGGGCCCGTGGACTATGCCATCATCGGTATCAATGCCAACTACGTTCCCGGGGTAATCGGGGAATGCATCGCCAAGGGCATAACGGGGGCGCATATTTACACATCGGGTTTCAGCGAGACCGGGCTGGCCGAGGGGATCGAATTGGAGAAAAAGCTGAAAGCCGTCGCCGACGGTAAGATCCGCGTAATCGGCCCTAACTGCTTCGGCATTTACTGTCCGCGCTCAGGGTTGGCCATTGTGCCGGAATCCAGCGAGGAAGAGGGGAATGTGGGTGTGATAGCCCAGAGCGGCAGCGTGGCCGAATCGTTCGCTTACTTCGGCAAAACCAAGAACCTGCGATTCAGCAAGGTCGTGAGCTACGGCAACGCCTCCGACCTCGACTGCCCGGATTTCCTGGAATACATGGCCGATGACCCGCAGACCAGGGTTATCGCCCTCTATATTGAGGGTGCGAAAAACGGCAGGAGATTACATGACGCGCTTCGCTATGCGGCCGTACGCAAACCCGTCGTTGCTATCAAGGGCGGGCTGACCGATAACGGCAACCGCGTGGCTAAATCACACACGGGACAGTTGACCGGCACGCCGGAGGTCTGGAAGGCGCTGTTCAGGCAGTGCGGCGTGATACAGGTGAGCAACCACGACGAATTGGTAAATACGATAATTGCTTTCAGCCATTCCCTGTTGCCCAGGGGCAACCGCGTATCTTTGATAAGCAATTCGGGAGGCTTCAGTGTTATCCAGACCGACCTGTGCGCCGCCGAAGGCATGGAGGTCCCGCGGTTCAGCGATACTACGCTCAAGGCTTTACGCCAGCTGGTGCCGCTGGCGGGCACCAGCATCGGCAACCCGCTCGACGCCTGGCCTATTTTCTACAAGGTATTTCAGAAAGAGGGCGGACTGACCGACATTATAAAGGTGGTGGCCTCGGATAAAAATATCGATTCACTTGTTTTCATGTTCGACCAGTTCAGGTATATACGCAGGGCGCGCAAACACGAGGCGATCGACCACATGAAGCTAATCTGCGAGATGATGGTTGAGGGCAGCCTCTATTGCCGGGACGTCATGGGCAAGCCGGTCTTACTCAGCGTATCGCTTGACCCGTTCCTGGAGGATGACGAGGACAGGCAGGGCAACCTCATGCTCAAGCAGGCTTTCGAACAAAATCATTTGCCTGTTTACTCTTCAAGCGAGGTGACGATACGGGCACTGGCCAGGCTTTACAAATACGCAGTGCAAACCGGGCAGGCCATGGCATAGAGAAGACGCGATGTTGCGTATCCCGTAGCAGTAGTGTTAAATTAATTCTGCCGGGACGATGTAAAGTGACGGGCGTCACTTATTGTGAATAGGATATGTGTATACTGTAAAATAAATTATTAGCAAAGTAGGGAAAAATTGCAGGATAGGAGAAAAAGCAAATGACCAAATCACTCAAGGGTACTAAAACCGAGCAAAACTTGCTCAAGGCTTTTGCGGGCGAATCGCAGGCCAGGAACAGGTACACCTATTTCGCCAGCCAGGCGCGCCAGGATGGCTACATGCAGATAGCCAATATATTCGAGGAGACAGCCGGAAACGAGAAAGAGCACGCCAAGATATTCTTCGAATACCTGGAGGGCGGGGATGTCGAGATTGTGGCAGCCTACCCGGCCGGCATGATCAAGGATACCAAGGCTAACCTTCAAGCTGCCGCGGCCGGTGAGAACATGGAATGGACCAAGCTTTATAAAAACTTCGCCAAGATAGCCAAGGACGAGGGATTCACACAGGTTGCCGTCTCGTTCAAGCAGATAGCCGAGGTGGAGCAATTTCATGAGGCCAGGTACCGAAAGCTGATCAAGAACATCACCGGCGGCGAGGTTTTCAAGAGGAAAAAGACAACAAAGTGGCATTGCACCAACTGCGGCTACGTGCATGAAGGGACAAGCGCACCCAAGCTATGCCCCGCCTGCAAGCATCCGCAGTCCTACTATGAACTGCTGGCCGAGAATTATTAATAAGGTACGCACAACGAGTAACGCCAATGCAGCTGCCGTCCCTATTGTAAAGCGGGGCGGTAGCTGCTATATTTTTGCAGGCGTTTAACTTGAGTGAAATAGATAAGCGCGGCAACAACCTTCCCGGAGGGCCGGCGCCAGATCAGATGACCCGCGGCGGCCGGCCGGGCGATTTTTTTGTACGCCGTAAATTGAAGCTGCCCCGCAGGCTGCACAGGGTGCTGGGGGTCGGGGGTCTGTTCGGCGCAGCTTATGGTGATGTCGGTTCATCTGTATATTACGCGCTGGGCGTGGTATCCATGTCGGCGTTGGGGCTTACCCCTCCTGTGTTGATGATATCCGGCATCATCTTCCTTTTTACAGCTTTGACCTACGCGGAGGGAGCAACAGCTCTTCCTGAAGCTGGCGGTTCGGGGGCCTTTGCCAGGCGGGCTTTCAATGACTGGATCAGTTTTATAGCAGGTTGGGTACTGATGATGGACTATATCGTTACCATGTCGATCTCAGCATTTTCCGCTGCCAATTATCTCGGTTTTTTTATCCCGCTATTAAAAACCTGGCCTGCGAACAGCATTGTTGGAATCTGCATCGTGGCAGGTTTGGCGCTGATAAATCTAACAGGAATAAAGGAATCTTCCAGGTTAAATGTTGTCCTGGTTACGATTGACCTCGTCACACAGATTATTATTGGAATACTCGGTGCGATATTAATCATCAATCTGCCTACGCTTATCAACAACATTCACTGGGGAGTGGCCCCCACAATGGACCAGCTACTATTTGGAATATCGATATCCATGGTGGCTTATACAGGCATTGAAACTGTTGCCAATCTTGGCAGCGAGACAAAAGATCCGGGCAAAAGCATACCACGGGCCGTAATGATGGTATTTGCCGCAGTTATAATCATGTATGCCCTTCTGTCGATGACCGCGCTCAGCGCTTACCCTGTTTACCAGATGCCGGACGGGAAATGGGTCACCGATTTAACCCAAAAATTTCTTGAAGACCCGATCATGGGCATTGCTTACGCCATGCCGGGCTTTCTACCGTATTTTTTAGGTTTTTGGGTGGCATTGCTGGCAGCTACCATACTGATCATCGCTACCAATGCCGGCATGCTGGGCGCTTCACGTTTGGCCTATTTCATGGGGCAACGAAAGCAAATGCCTGATTTTTTTGGCAGCATCAGTAAGCGGGCACGTGTGCCGCAAAACGCTATCCTGATATTTTCTGTTATTGCGGCGGTGCTGATATCCTCGGGTAAGGTCGAATTATTGGCCGATTTATACGCGTTTGGCGCTGTTTTGGCTTACACTTCAGCCCATGTATCTATCATTGCTTTGAGGATTAAGGAACCCAACCTGCCGCGCCCCTTCAAGATACCGCTAAATATCAAGGTGAAGGGAAGAGAAATACCGGTAACGGCTGTTTTGGGAGGCCTCATTACGGCGGGCACGTGGCTAATCGTAGTTTATACACATCACCTGGGACGGATAGTCGGCTTCTCCTGGATGGCTATAGGGCTGCTCATCTATATCTTATATAAAAGATATCAAAAAAAGCACCCGTCGGCTTCACCTGAAACATGATTATCGGCCGGTTATCCTGGAAATATTTGTTTTTAACTGAAGCGAAAATAAATCGGAGGAAACTGTGCAATGAAAGTTAAAACAGAAATCATTACCAACAAAGCGTTTGCCTTTTTCCTGGCAGCTTTGATGCTGGTCTCTATTCTGGTGTCCTGTTCAGGCGCAGCCAGCACTGAGCAGCCGGACCGTATTGTCACGGCAGATTACGAGATTGTCCATACTTCGATTCAGCAGCCGGTCGACCACAATAATTTATCCGGACCCTCTTTCAGCGAGGAGGTAAATGTCCTGATACCGAAAGGAGCCGCCGACAGTTCGCCGGTATTTTTCATACTGGGAAACGAACACGATATAACGGTCAAGGAACTGGCTAAATTCTATAAAGATTACGGTTCGCCCCGGGATGTTATCTTCCTGCAGGCTGAGCACCGGGGTTACGGCCAGAGCATCACTGCTGATGCCGACCAATCTGTGCCAGCCTACGTGACTATCGACCAGGCGCTGGCGGATTATGATAGTGTCGTCCAAAAATTTAAACAAAAATATTCAGGCCCATGGATGGCGGCGGGTCACAGCTACGGCGGCGGGCTCGTTATCAACTTTGCCGCATCCTATCCGGATGATGTAAAAGTTATCCTGAGTTCCAGCGGTGTGGTGGATTGGCCTTTCACGATGGATACCTATGACCGCCAGGTGCGCATCACGATGGGCGATGAGACCTATCAGCGGCTGGTTGCCCATATCAAGAACCTTGAACCGCAGCAACTATTTGACAGTAACTGGATGGAGAGGGAGTTCCTCATCGCCTTCATCCATGGCATGACACAGTACGGCCAGTATAAACCGCTGCTGCCGGTTTTTAAGGCCTTTGCCGCGCTGCCGACCCCATCTTTCCTGGGGGTGCTGCACTTCCTCGACGATGCAGTTGCCCAGAAGGGAGGATGGATGTATGCTGCCTCCAATGCCAAGAAAACCCTGACGCATGATGAAGCCGTCAAAGGCGATTACGGATGGCGTGTATGGCGTTATCAGCAGTGCGCTGAGACCGGCATCTTCGAGCTGTCCGCGCAACCGGGCGGTGTTTTCACGCGCAGCAAAGATGATTTCATAGCCGAGAGCAGGGCTCTTTTCGGCAGCGACCCCAAATCCGCCACCTCTGCTGCCTGGTCACCGCGGGCCATGCTGGAAAAACTGACGGTCCCCATGATATATGTTGGGGGCGGCATGGACCCCTGGCTGGGTTTAGGCCTGGCTAAAGACTATGTGATAAAGAGCGGGAGATATTTCTATGTCCCCGATGGCCAGCATTGCCCCGACCGCGACGATGTAACGCTTGGCAAGCAGGTATTGGCGGAGATGCTTAAATATGCCGGGCCCGGAAAATGAGGCCGCCGTTTAATTACACGGACAGCTTCTTGTAAAGCATCGGCAGGCGGTGGGGCAGGGTTTCGATATCGTCGAGGACTTCGTAGCCGATATCGTTGCACATGGTGCGCAGATAATCGTTGCCGGCGGAATCCACGGTCAGGCAAAATGGCGTGATGTTTTTCTTTGAGGCTTCGATGAGCGCCATCTTGGTATCGTGGATAGCGTATTCCTTGTCATCGTCGTCGTAGCCGTAAAGCGAATCCTGCGGGTAGCCGTCGCTGACCAGGAAGAGCAGCTTAAGCGAGCTGCCGCAGGCGTCGAGCCTGGCGGTGGTATGACGGATAGCCGGTCCCATGCGTGTGCCGTGGATGGGGGCTATCTGGTCCACGCGCCGCTTGATCTTCTCCGAGAACGTTTCGTTGAGGTCCTTGATGACCAGGAACTGCACCTTGGAGCGGCCATGGCCGGAGAAGCCGTAAATACCGTAGTTGTCGCCCAGCGACTCGATGGCGTGACAGAGCAGGACGATACTCTCCTTCTCGATATCGATGATGCGGCGGCGCGGCTGCATGACGAAACTCATGAAGTCGTACTTGATGGATTCGTCGTACTGCATCGGCGCGCGGTTTTTGCTGATGAGGTCGGCGGTGGAGCCGCTCATATCCAGCAGGAAGGCTACGGCCACGTCGCGCTGGATCTTTTTCTTCTTCATGTAGACCTTGCCGGATGGCGTATGCCCCGCGCGCTTATCCATCAGTTCGCTGATGACCAGGTCGAGGTCAAACTCGTCGCCATCGTCCAGGTTCTTGGCCTTGTAGAGCAACTCGGCCGGCAGCTTCTCGAACTGCCGCTTGATCTCGATGGCCAGGGTCCTGCGGCTCTCCAGGGTTTTGTCGTAAAAGTAGCTGCTTCCCTCGCCCAGCACCTTTTCCCTGATACAGCACCACTGTCCCACATAGCGTTTGGCGCGGAAGTCCCACTCATCGTAGTAGGTCAGTTTCTCCTCGGCTTCGGGGGGAATGGGTGTGATGGCGTCCGCGGGATTATAGCGGTCAACCTTCTGGTACTTATCCTGTGAGAACTGGACGACCTGCACGCCGCGCGGCAGGTCCGCCGCGGAAAGGCCGGTGCCCGAGAGAAACTGTGCGTCCTTGATATCTGTGATGCCTATCTTCTGGTCGCCCAGCTTCTGAAGGTCCTCCGCGGTCATGGGCATGGTCGATTTTTGCCCGCTGCTGGCCCTCATCTCCATATTGAGCTTCATTTTATCCATATTGAAATTGCCCAGGAATTCCTGCCCCTCAAGGTCGGAGTATTGTGGGTCGCGGTTCTCGCTGGTATAGCCGCCCGCGCTGGTAGCAAATCCCTTTTTGGGTACCTTCCGGGCAATTTCATAGATGCGGATGGCGGCCTCGGCGGCATCCTCAACCGTGGCGTGGGCCTGGCACAGGCGGTCGAGCACACCTTTGGCCGCGTTGAGCGGTTCATAAAGAGCATCCTCATCGATGGCAAGGATGGCATTGATCTCAAGTCCTTCCAGCAATTCGATAAATGCGCGGCGCAGAGTCATGGCGGGCACCTGTGAGAGCGCCAGCAGCGCGCCCTCCTGCATGCGGCGGTAGCTGCGCTTCAGGCCGGGGTAATAGTATTTGACCAGGTAATTGATGCGGGCGTTCTCAACGGCTACGAAGACCAGCGCGGCCAGTAACCGGTCACTGAAGAGGGCCAGGTATTTCTCATAGGCGTTGCTGCCGTGGCCCTCTTCACCTTTCAATTGGTAACGCAGGTCCTCGAAAAGCGTCGACTCTTTTTCAAAAATGAAATCGAACGAGCCGAATTCCACGTGAGCGACCTGCTGGGTGACCGCTGACTTGTACCAGCCGAAGTTGTCGTCGTAGCCGGGATATTCCATGAAGGAGGCCGGGACAGCGACGCTGACATGGCCGTTGGGCGAATTGCCCGATGCCAGTTGGCCCCACCAGGTATTGCGGAGGGAGGTCAGAGCGCCTTCGCCGGCGGATATATCCACCTCCTTGCCGGTCAAGGCCTTGCAGTATACCTGCAAAACGGGCTCTATAGATGCGAACTCTATCCCGTGATACTTATCTCCGGCTTCGCTGTCAGCATGCTGTGTTTTTATTGGTGCATTACTCATAACTTACCCTGAGATTATTCAAAAATGGCGGTAACGACTTCCTTGAGCGATTTCTGCACTTCGAGATCGTCGGTTATCGACCAGACGGCCGCCACTTCGCAGGCGCGCCTGGCGGGTATGCCCTGCTTGATGAGGCGGGCAGCATAAATGAGCAGGCGGGTGCTGATGACCTCGGCAAGGTCCTGCTCGCGGAGATTACGTATCTTTTCGCCCAGCATGGACAGCCTGCCGGCGATGTCCGCGCTCACCCCCGCCTCGTGGGCGATGATCCTGGCCTCGATATCTTTGGGCGGATGTGTGAACTCGATAGCGATGAAGCGCTGCCGCGTGCTGTGCTTGAGGTTTTTAAGTATTGACTGGTAGCCCGGGTTGTAGGAGATGACCAGCATGAAGCTGTCGCTGGCTTCCAGCATCTCTCCTTTCTTCTCGATGTAAAGCGAGCGGCGGTGGTCGGCCAGGGGGTGGATGAGAACGATAGTGTCCTTGCGCGCCTCGACTACCTCGTCCAGGTAACATATCCCGCCGCTCTTGACAGCGCGCGTAAGCGGCCCGTCCACCCAGCGCGTGCTATCGCCCTCCAGCAGGTACTTTCCGACCAGGTCACTGGCGGTCAGGTCTTCGTGGCAGGCGATGGTGATGAGGGGTATGCCGTCGTGGCGCTGATGAGGTGACCGGGGTCTGGCCTTTTCCTGCTGGCTCATGCAGTATGTCATATATTCCAGGAAGCGGGTCTTGCCGCAGCCTGTGGGGCCTTTGAGAAGCACGGGTATGCGCTCTGCGTAGGCAGCCTCAAAAAGCGCCACTTCGTCCTTAAGCGGCAGGTAAAAGGGTTCCTCGGTGATGAAGTATTCCTCAATGATGTGGGACTTGTAATCGTGGTTTTTTGCTTTGTGAGGCATGGGTTATGCTCCGGCTGTTTAATTCTGGTTCCAGGTGATAATTTTATGACTTGCGGGCTGAGTTGGCAATTTAAGCGGCAGGGAAAAGACCGCCAGCGGATAGTAATTCGCCTTTACAGCCAGGCATCTGTTTAGCGGCGGTCCCTGTCCCCGTTTCTGCCGATGATGCCTCCCCTATTTTCAGGGAGCCCAGGGTCCTTCCTGATGATGCGGCCTTTGAATTGGATGGGGGGAGTGGGATCAACTGTGTGGTACTGGACGATGCGCACTGGCTTGACGATGTTGGCCGGGTTGTCGCTGCGCGGGGCCTCCTTGAGCGTGTGGTGGATTATGTCCGGCGGTGCACTGCGGGCCGGGCCGGCCGCTGTCGCCCGGTAATAGCCGGGGCTATTCTGGATGGTGTGGTGTATGTTTCCTGGAGCTGGAGCTTTATTATTCAGCGTATTTAACTGTGGCACCTGGCGCAGCGTATGGTAAATGGTCTCTCCGGGGATGAAGGCGGATTGTTGGCTGGCCGGCGCCCGGGGAGGGCGGAAAATTTCATGGTGCACCCTGATGCCGGGTGGAAGATTCTCGGAGATCTTTTGCGCCGCACTCTTTTCGGGGGCTGTGCGTGAGAGTATGAATTCCTCCCTGTGCTTGATCTCAATGTTCGGCTTATTAAGCTCCCCGAGCGGCAACTGGCCTGTCTGGATGGTCCTGACCTCCCAGGTTATCTCCCTGCCGCGTATGGTATCAACCTTATAGACGTATTCGGGGTACACGCGGACGGGGTGCGCCATTTCGTTGGCGCCGTCACCCCGTTTGCGCAATAGCAGGCTGATGCCGATGGGGGTGGTCAGCGGCTCGGGCGCCAGGATCAATGCAATAGCGACTACGTCAAGTACCGCGTCTTTAGGTGTATAAGCAACAGTCAAATCAAGCGCCTTTTCAATGCCGGCATAATTCTATTCTCAAGCTCTGGCCTGCAGCCAGGCAATCCTGTCTGCAACGATGCGAAATGCTTCTTTCTGCTCCTGGCATTTTGCCAGGTCGCCGGCCAGCTTAGTATCGCCGAGCACTTCGCGTACCCAGCGTGCGAAGTCGTTCTTCTCATCCGTGACATGGTGACGGTAGGCCGAGCTGTGCATCTTGCCCAGTACCGCCTTCAATTCATAGATGTTGTTCAAAATCTCCCCGTCATGGCAATAAAAACGCTTCACATCGGGCACGGACCTCAGTACCCGCTGTGCGTCTTCCTTATTCCTGATTGTCATACCACCCTCCTTTCACCCTTTCGTTTAACATGTCTAATTTATATGATACCTTCCTGCAGTGCTTAAATCAATGTTTCCAGCCTCAGGGGCGGCGCATTTATTTCGCGGCGGGGATTACCGTGCTGCGCTCTTCGGTGACGTTCTTAACGGTATTCAGCACCTTCAGGTAGTCGCTCATGGCATCGACGTCCTTTATGCCCAGGGCCTGGTAGCCCAGGTAGTCTTTGAGCCATGATTTGATATTGTCAGCCGCGGGGCCCAGCCAGCTAAACTTATTGACCAGAGGCTGTATGCCCTTATCAGCCAGGTAATCGGTGGTTGCCATGGTGTAATCAGCTTTCATATCCATGTCAGCATAGCTGCCGTCGGGCTTCTTTACCTGGATTACCGTTATGCGGTCGCCGCTCTTGCGGTTCATATCGATGGTCATTTTGAGCCCTGAAATCTCGTAGCAGGGAGGAAGGTCACCGATCTTAACGTGGGAATCGAGTCCCATCTCCAGCAGCAGCTTGATCATGCTGCCTTTGACCTTCATG
This sequence comes from uncultured Dehalococcoidia bacterium, assembly GCA_903844685.1. GTDB lineage: Bacteria > Chloroflexota > Dehalococcoidia > GIF9 > UBA5629 > CAIMUM01. The sequence goes on along the minus strand of CAIMUM010000180.1, from coordinate 2,111 downwards.
GTGGCCAGTTCCTGCCTCAGCGGGAGCAGCATATAAACATCGTTGGACAGGATATTGCCCTTATAGATGTCGGAGCGGATATTGTAGGTATCGTAGATGGCGAATTGCACCTCGGGGTTGGCCTTGCGCGCGCTCCACAGGAAGGCATCGGCTATGATAGGTCCGGGGCCCTTGTTAGTGCCACGGAGGAGGTTTTCCTCAGCCACGGCGACCACGGTATTGAGCTCGCCGGAGACCTGGTTGATATAAGGCTGAAGTATGCTGTCCATATCGGGGCTGTTCCAATAAAGCTTGAAGCCGGGGTTATTAGCTATGGCTTGCATAATCTGGCTGTATTCAGGCCGGCAGGGGCAGAGGTGGCTCCAACCCAAGGCATCCTCTATGCTGAATCCGTTGGTGGAGAAGATGAAGGGCTGGCCTTTATACCCTGTAACCACGCCTTTTTCATCGAAGTCCAGCGCTATCTGTCCGAGCATCCGGTTGTATTCCCAGGCCTGTACGATAAGCACTCTCCCGCCGTCCGGGCCGGCCACCTCGGTAGGGTAAGGCGTCTCGGGCTTGAGGCCGATCTGCTCGAATTCGGGGCCTCCCATGAAAGTGGCTGTATGGCCGCCCACGATAATATCGATGCCCGCCACGGATTTGGCCAGTTTAACGTCATTTTCGTAGCCCAGGTGAGAGAGTATGATGATTTTATTGATGCCCAGGTTATTCAGTTCGCTTATATAGCGCGATGCGGATTCTTCAGGTGAAAGGAACGCGATGTTTTTCCCCGGGTAGGCAAGGAAGGCGGTATTCGGCGTAGTTAATCCGATGATGCCTATCTTTTGGTCATCGAATCCCACTATACAGTAGGGTGTTATCTTACCGGTTAGCAGGGGTTCTCTGGATATATCCATATTGGCGGCCAGTACCGGGAACTTGGCGTGGCTGAAAAGGTTAGCGGCCTCCTGGACGCTTTTAGAAAACTCGTGGTTGCCCGGCACAAAGGCGTCGAACTTCATGGCATTCATGGCGTCCACGTCGGCCATGCCCTCGAACCTGGTTGACAAGACGGTGCCCTCCAGTATATCTCCGGCGTGCAGAAGTAAAACGTTTTTCTCCCGGTTGCGTATATCCTCCACGGCTGAATTCAACAGGCTGTACCCCCCCACCGTGGCCAGGGTTGCCACCCCATTGAATTTCATCAGCACGTTGCTTGGTATAGCATAGCCATGCGTATCATTGACATGGAGTATGGTTAGCGAAAACGGCGGGGTGATAACCTCCTTGAGAGGCTTGCCTGAGTTAGCCGCAGGGGCGCAGGAAAGCGCAATTAACACCACCGCAAGCAGCAGCGGCACAACGGCATGTACGTGTCCGTGATTTTTCCATAGGTTCATTGCTGCCCTCCTTGAATAAGGTTGAGGATATTATAGGCCGATTAGAGCGCTTTCCAAAATGTCTCTTTGTTATCGCCGGGGTTGAAGAAATCAGGTACGGTGCTGACATGCTTATAACCGAGCGTGATATACAGGGAGCGGGCTGCCTTATAGTTGGGGTTGGAGGAGGTCTCGATCAATATCAGCCGGCCGCCCAGTCTTTTAATATGGTCGGCGGCCGTGGTGAATAGACTGCTGGCGATGCCCTGCCCGTGCAGGTGGGGTGCGACGGCGCACCAGTACATGTCCCAGGCGCCGTGTGTGAGCGGGGTCGGGCCGTAACAGAGGTAGCCGGCAAAGTCCCCGTCGTGTTCCGCTATAAGAAAGTAGTAGCCTGAATCTTCCGGGTCCTGGAAGTACTCATCGATAATCTCTTCGACTACGGTCAGCTCATCGGGCACAAAGGCCTTAGTTTCATCAGTTACCCTGATGACGTGGGATTTGTCAGAAGGCTGGATACCCCTTATTTTAACAGGCATGGTTTTACTCCAGAGCGAGGTCGATTATTTTCTGTATCAACTCAGTATACGCCATCCCGCGCGACGCCGCCTGCCGGGCGATACCAAGTTCCGGCGTGATGTCGGGGTTGGCGTTGACCTCCAGTACCTTGATGCTGCCGTCGCCGGCCTGGCGCATGTCTACCCTGGCATAACCGCGGCAGCCTGCTGCCCGGCAGGAGGAGCGGACGAT
>CAIMUM010000179.1 GCA_903844685.1 uncultured Dehalococcoidia bacterium | reverse complement strand
AGCAATCAATAAAATGAGATGGTCAAGTCGTTCCGGCGAGGGCTGGTCAATGCCGGCGTTTCTTCCATTCACGACCCCTTTGTTAATTTATTAACACCATTTTCAGTAAGGGTGTTGCTTTTCGCCTGAAATGCCTTATATTTGATTACTCCTTGAGGATTCTACCTCGAAAACACTGCCTTAAACCTGAGAACCGGCGACTAAAGCCAGCTAAGAGAAGTCAGATGCCAGAGAACCATCAGCCACCAATCACAAGCCACCAAAAAACCCTGCTATATGAAGAAGTTTGTGCTTTTTTTGCTTGTATTGCTTGCATGGGCCGGAAGCTCACAGGCGCAATACATCCTGCCCTTTACCGAAACCTTTGAATCGACTTCTTCTTTGCCTGCAGGTTGGGTCTCCTGGCAATCGGCCGGGAGCGGAGATTTCTGGGCTGCCGATTTCGGGATGACCACCGGCTGCGCCTTCAGCTGGTATAACGGCACAATATGGCTGATTTCCAAAGCAATCACTGTTCCGGCCGGAGGATCGGTCGACATCAGTTACTATCAGAAGGATGTGTTTCCTACGTATTATGTAAAGCACGGACTTTATTATTCTACCACAGGGGCTCAGAATCTCGGGGCATGGACTGCCATCAACGCCGACCTGGGAGCCGGTGACTGGAACTGGGCCGTCTCCCCTACCTATACGCTGACGGGCTATTCGGGAACAACAGTATATGTTGCCTGGGAATATGAAGGATCTTTTGCGGATGGATGGTACATCGACAACGTACATATGGAAGTCACGAACTTATGTCCGTTACCCACCGCTGTGAACGCAACGGCAATTACGGCAAGCACCGCAACCCTTGGCTGGACTGCCCCCTCTCCCGCTCCTTCAGGCGGCTATGATATTTATTACAGCACTTCATCCACTCCCCCGACTTCATCCACTGTCCCCACGGCTACGGTGGGCGCGGGAATCACCTCGTATAACATGGTTTCTCTGAGCGCAAACACGGTTTACTATGCCTGGGTGCGTTCGAACTGCGGGGGCTCGAGCGGTTCCTGGACGAATATTTATTCTTTTACGACGCTCTGCAATGCGGTGAGCGTGCTTCCGTTCAACGAGGGATTCGAGTCGGGGTATACCGATCAGGCATCTGTGGGAGGCTGCTGGACCCAGGATGGAGGAATTTATAGTTATTACTGGACGGCCAACAGCTCCCAGACTATGTTCAACCGCGCACCTCGCACGGGGAGCTGGGATGCAACTTTGCTGCATTACGGCAATGCCTGGATGTTCAGGAAATTTACGTTAACCGGCGGAATGTCTTACAACGTTTCCTGCTGGGCGCGCCAGGATGGCTCAACTCCCACCGATGCCAGCATTGAACTGAAATACGGCAGTGTGGATTCACCAGCCGGGATGACGGGCGCTATCCAGTCGGCCACCGGCCTTACGGCAACCTACGCACAGATCTCGGGATCCTTCTCTCCCGCAACTTCAGGCGACTATTTCATCGGCATCCACGGTGTGATCAACGGTACCCCGATGTATATCACCCTCGACGACATCCAGGTTAGCCAGACTTATTCCTGTTTTCCGCCGACTGCCGTCACAGCAACTGCCATCTGCCAGACTTCAGCCGGCATCACCTGGACCCCGCCGGCATCGGCCCCGGCAAGTGGTTACGACATTTATTACAGTACTTCCTCCACACCCCCAACCATAAGTACCACCCCCACAGGTTCGGTT
>CAIMUM010000178.1 GCA_903844685.1 uncultured Dehalococcoidia bacterium | reverse complement strand
CGATCTACCTCGTAGATTTCAACCTTCACTCCGGCCAGCGGAAGATTCGTAGGGGCACCATTGGCCCATCCGCTGATCATGCCATTCAAGCTTGGTTGAGGTTGGGGGATGACATCGAGAGTCTCTGGCTCGCGTCCGGTGATAAAGACATGCATGGCTTTGAAAGCCTGGGGATGGAAGGCGACTTCCCGATGATCGAGCCCGGGGAGCACTATGTTCTTGGCTCCTCGAAGCTCAGGCCCGGCATAGGTAACATTGGTCGGGGACCCGGGCATTCCAAGGAATCGCCCATCCGGCTGAGCGTATTTATCGTTCGAGTCACTGCGGGTAGTCATGAACTGCACCCCGGGGTAGACCTCTTCTCCTGCGTTAAGGCCGGAGAGGAAAGGACCTATCCCGTTGAGCTCATTATTGAGATTCTCTGGAGTCGCCTGGACACCATGATTCGGCGTAGCACACAAGATAGCTTGGAAAACATTTGCTGCGCCATTACCAGTTACGCCCTGCCGCGTTATGCTGACGACAGTATCGCCAAAGACGTTGTTATCTCCTTAGCTGATAAGACGGCCGGCGATATCGCCGCTGACTCCGCCGGCACAATAAAGAAAATTAATGCCGGTGAGAGCCCCTACCAGGATAAGGTGCGGCCCGATCTGTACGTTTATATATTCGACAAGTATGTCACCGAGGCCGCCAATGCCAATAATCCCGCCGTTGTCGGGCGAAACTTTAAAGGTGTGCCCGACATGGCCGGACGCCTGTTCAGGGACAACATTGTCGATGGTGCCCTCACTAATGGGACCGGATGGGAGGACTACGTATTCACCATGCCCGGTAAAATCGGCCTGTATTATAAATCTGTTTATTATAAGCTCGTTACGGGCAGCGACGGCAAACAATACATCGTATGCGTGGGGCGGTACAAGGACAAGGCGGAATAAAATTTATTTTAAAAAAAATATATAAATCAGCCTCGCCTGAGTGAAAAATTAGCCCGCGGGACGGGGATATTTCTTGACATGGAATTCCTGCCTATGTAAACTATCTTTTACTTGTCTTTTTTTGCTGTAGCATTATATGAAGGTATGCTGAATTGTTGATCTCCGAAAGCCGTAAAACCAGTTGTATTGTCATCGATACAGAGAAATGCAAGGCCTGCCACTACTGTATTTCAGTTTGTCCCAGGGAAATCATCGGGACCTCTAAAGAGATCAACCGGCTCGGTTATAATTATGCCGAGGTGATACCTGACCGGGCCCATGAGTGCACCGGTTGTAAATCATGCGCGCTTATGTGTCCTGATGTTGCCATTTCAGTTTACCGCTGCCGCAGATCAGAAAGCGATACGATATCCTGATAAATTTACCTTCGAGGAGCCGACTGATGTCTGAAAGGACCCTGATGGGGGGTAATATTGCCATAGGCGAAGGCGCTTTGCTCGCCGGCTGCCAGGCTTATTTCGGTTACCCCATCACGCCCCAAAATGACCTGCTCGAGTTGATGGCGCGGCGCATGCCGGAATTGGGCAGGGTGTTTTTACAGACCGAGAGTGAGCTGGCGGCTATCAACATGGTGTACGGCGCCGCCGCGGTCGGTTTCCGCGCCATGACGTCCACTTCCAGCCCCGGCTTTAGCCTGCAGCAGGAGGGCATATCCTATATGGCTGGCGCCGAGATGCCGGCTGTGATAGTGAATATCATGAGAGCCGGCCCGGGCCTGGGCAACATCGGGGGCGCGCAGGGGGATTACATGCAATGCACCCGGGGCGGCGGGCACGGTGACTATTACTTGATAACCTTGACCCCGTCCACCGTCCAGGAGATGATGGACCTTACCATGCTGGCCTTCGAACTGGCCGATAAGTACCGCAACCCGGTGCTGGTCATTGCCGACGGGTTTTTGGGGCAGGCCATGGAGCCGGTGATAATCCGCGAGAAGGTCAAAAAACTGCCCGAGAAAAAATGGGCGCTGACCGGCGCCAAAGGCAGGCCGAAGAACCTGGTCAACTCGTTTGAAATGAATCCCATCGACCATCCCCGCAGGATAAAGCTGTTGCTCGAGAAATTCGAGAGGATGCGTGTCCACGAGGTCAGGTACGAGGGGCTCAACCTCGATGATGCCGATATCGTTTTGGTGGCCTACGGGAGTGCCGCCAGGTCGGCTATAACCGCCATGAATATGGCGCGCAAAAATAAGCTGCGCGTCGGCCTGGTGCGGCCTATCACGGTGTTCCCCTTCCCCTACCAGCCGCTGGCCGACCTCGCCGAAAGGGGATGCAAATTCGTGGTGGCTGAGATGAGCGGCGGCCAGATGATCGAGGATGTCCGCATGGCGGTGGGCAATCAGAACGAGATCAAGCTGGCGAACAGCTACGGCGGTGTTCCGCTGGAAGCGGACACGATATTTGAGGCCATAGACATATTAATGTAGTTGGTATTGATATGAGCAACGTAGAAAAACCCGATTACGAGAACGTGATATTTGCCCGTCCCGGCATCATGGTGGACCGGTCGACGCATTTCTGTCCCGGCTGCGGTCACGGCATCATCCAGCGCCTGGTGGGCGAAGCGCTGGACGATTTGAAATTGCATGAAAGGGCGATTTGCATAGGTTCGATCGGGTGCACCGTAACAGCCTACGAGTATTACAAGGTTGATGGGATGGAGGCGGCGCACGGGCGGGCGCCGGCCGTGGCCACGGCCATCAAGCGCTGCCGGCCGGAGCTGGTGCCCTTTTCCATACAGGGCGACGGGGACCTGGCCTCCATCGGGACGGCCGAGATCGTACACGCCGCCGCCCGGGGTGAGAAGATCACCATTATTTTTGCCAACAACGCAACTTACGGCATGACGGGGGGCCAGTTGGCCCCGACTACGCTGATGGGTATGTATACCTCTTCCACGCCGGACGGCCGCAATGCGGCTCAATCGGGCTTCCCCATCAGGGTGAGCGAAATGCTGGCCACGCTGGACGGGCCGGCCTACATCGCCAGGGTGGCCGTCAACAGCCCGGCCAATGTGCGTAAAGCCGGCAAGGCCATTAACCTCGCCTTCCGCACGCAGCTTGCCGGCCTCGGCTTTGCCATGGTCGAAGTGCTATCCATGTGTCCGATTAACTGGAAGGTGGAACCTGTCAACGCACTCGAATGGATGGCCAAGAACATGATACCGCAGTTCCCGCTGGGCGAATTCAAGGTATTGCCCGCGGTGGCCGCTTTAAAGAAGGCGGATAAGGAATGAGCTGGGAGATAACCATCTCCGGGTTTGGCGGCCAGGGCGTGTTGTTTATCGGCAGGCTGCTGGCGGACGCGGGCTTTAACGCCGGGCTTGATACCACCTGGCTGCCTTATTATAGCGGCGAGAAAAGGGGCGGTATGTGTTCCTGCTTCGTAAATATCTCCGATGAAAGGATAGGCTCGATTTTTATCACCCACCCCGACGTGGGCGTGGCGATGAATCCGGCGGCCATGAAAATGCTGGAACCCACGGTCAAGACCGGCGGCCTGCTGGTAGTCAATACCTCACTGGTGAAAACCAAATCCGATAGGCACGATATAAAGGTAGTCTACGTGCCGACCGTTGAAGCGGCTAAGGAACTGGGTGATGAGTCGGTCGGCAACATAATCGCCCTGGGCGCGGTCATCGCCAATGCGCAGGTAACTTCCACCAGCAGTATTATCAAGGTCCTCAACCAGATGCTTTCCAAAGATAAAAAGCAGCTTGAGCTCAACAAGGCCGCTTTGCTCAAAGGCTGCGAGTACTCGTAGTCCTGCCCGGCCGCGACCTGTAATTCCTCTTTTCTTCACAGCGTAGCTATTTTTTGGGATAATGCAGCGCAGCAGCAGTTACCAACCAATCAGTTTATTTGAAGAAGGAGCACAGATATAAATGAACAATAACGCTTTGAAAGTGAATCCCCGCGACAATGTGGCCATCGCCATAAGACAAATAGTCAAAGGCGAAGACATCGTGATTGATGGCGTGAAGCTGCTGGAGGCGGCCGAGGACGTCGCACCCAGCCACAAGATTGCGCTTGTTGACATAAAAGCCGGAGGGTCGGTCATCCGTTACGGTGAGCCCATCGTGCAGGCCAAAGATGATATCCGCAGGGGCCAGTGGGTGCATGTGCATAACTCGCAGCCCATCGAGCGGGACTGAATAAAGGAGCGTGTCGGAGATGGAGTTTAAAGGATATAAAAGGGCAGAGGGCAGGTACGGGGTGCGCAACCACGTGCTGGTCGTTTCATCGGTCAGTTGCGCCAATGGCGTTGTAGAGGCGCTGGGGCGAATCTTCCCGGATATCGTCACCGTTCAGCATGCCTACGGCTGCGGCTACGGTCCCGATGACTGGTGCACCAGCTTCAATATGCTCAGCGGGCTGGTCAACCATCCCAACGTCGGCGCGGTGCTGGCTATCGGGCTGGGCTGCGAACTGCTCAAGGCTGAACACCTGGCGGATGCTGTCAAGGGCAAGCCGGCCGAGGCGCTGGTCATACAGCAGGCGGGCAGCGCAGCCACTACCAGGAAGGGCATTGATATCGTCGAGGGATTTATCAGGCAGCTTAAAGGACAAAAAAGGGAGACCGCGCCCTTGAGCGAATTGCTGGTCGGGCTCAAATGCGGCGGCTCCGACGCCTTTTCCGGAGTTACGGCCAACCCGTCACTGGGAGTGGCCGCCGACATGCTGGTGGGCGAAGGGGCTGCGGTTGTCATGGGCGAGGTCACCGAGATGATCGGCACCGACCACATACTCAAGTCTCGCTGCGACAGTCCCGAACTGGGCGAAAAGCTGCAGAAGTTGATACTCGGTCATGAGAAATATGTTAAAAATGCGCTGGGCGAGCTGGCCGGCATGGTCATCGCCCCGGGCAATATCGACGGCGGCCTCTCCTCCATCACCGAGAAATCGCTGGGCTGCAATGCCAAGTCCGGCAGCACGCCCATACGTGAGGTCGTGGACTACAGCGCCCGGCCTACGAAGAAAGGGCTTATTATTATGAATACGCCCGGATATGATATCGACGCCATGGCAGGCATGGCCGGCGGCGGCGCGCAGATCATCGTCTTCACCACTGGCCGGGGCACGCCCGCCGGCTTCCCCGCCGTCCCCGTTATCAAGGTATCCAGCAATTCCACCACGTTCAATAACATGCGGGGCGATATCGACGTCAATGCCGGCTCGATATTAGATACGGGCAAAACGGTCAAAGATGTCGGACGGGAGATCTTCGAATGCATCGTGCGCACGGCCGGCGGCGGCCTGACCAGCGCCGAGATAAATAAGTCCTCGGTATTTAACTGCCTCAAGCAGGGCGCGACCTTTTAACCCGGACCGCGGCAGGTGAATTGAATTTGAATAATAGTGCCGGTGGTCTTAGAATATCCTTTGCTGTTTCGATTTACCCGTTTGTCCCAACAATATCCAAGGAGGCGTAAATGGTAACTAAAACAAAGGGCATGGGGGAACTGTTCAAGGAGGTTATCAATAAAGATCTTTGCGCTCTGTGTGGGGCGTGCATCGGGGATTGCCCCTACACCGTCTTTTACCGGGGCAAGATACGCATGCTGGACCTGTGTACACGTGAGGAAGGGCATTGTTACGGATACTGCCCGCGTACGCGTACTGATCTCGATGCGATAAACAATAGATTATT
>CAIMUM010000177.1 GCA_903844685.1 uncultured Dehalococcoidia bacterium | reverse complement strand
CCATTATCAATGGCGGTATACCTGAGATGGTACGCAGCCTGCCCTTCGCGGGACAGGGGATGAGTGATGGCGATAAGGTAGCCGTGGTCAAGGAGGAAATTGACAGGACTGTCAATTTCTACAACTCCAGCCATCCCAGCAGCCCTCTGAATAAGCAAACTCCCTGCATCTTGAGCGGGTATTACCGTGAAACGCTTTCCATGGTACTGGGATACGCGGTTAAGCCCGCCCCCGTGCTTTTAATGTATCCCGAGGGACAGGACGACAATATATTTACGGCTAATACCGGCCTGGCTCTGAGAACGCTTAACAGGCTTACCCGCGTGGATGTCAACGTCCTACCGCAGGCGGCACCCGCGGCAAAGCAGGCAGCGCCAATGGGCGCAAGCTCGCTTCCCATGGTGGCATTTATTGTTTGTGCCCTGGCTGTCGCCGGAATGTTTATTATGAATAACGTGGGTGGATCGGAAACGGTCAGGTTGCAACTCCAGATGGACGAGAAGACCAAGCTGCTCAGCGACATACAGAAGGCCTTCCGTGAGGAAACGGCTAATGTTAACGCTGATCGCGAGTCTTACCAGAAGATCCTGGATACGGTGAAAGCTCCGCTGACCTTCATGGCTACACAGCGCGACCTTACCAACAGGGACATCGGTGCGGCTATCTCCGTGCTGCCGGGCACTATATACCTGACCAATATTGTAGTGAGCAGTGACTCTATCGAGCTGGACGGTGCGGCGCCCAGCGAAGGGATACTGCTGAACTATACCCGCGACCTGCGAAACCTGGGGATATACAACCTGGTACTGATTAAATCGGTGAGCAACAGCAGCTATACGGAAATCAATTTTGTTATCACTCTGAGTTTAAAAAGGTAGATAGACCACAGCAAAGTTGCGGCCTATCAGATTACGAACATGCAGATAGACGAATTGCTGAATTTGGCCAGTGAAAGCCGGGCCTCCGACCTGCACCTGATAGTGGGGGTACCTCCCATGTTCAGGATAGACGGTGAGTTGCAGCCCGTTGCAAGCCTCCCCGTTTTGAAAAATGAGGACATCGAAGGGCTGTTTAACCAGGTCGCTACGCAGCATCAGAGAGATATATTTAAACGTGAATTGGAAGTGGATTTCGCCTATTCACTGCCCGATGGCGGGCGCGGCAGGTGCAACGCCTGCTGGCAGCAGGGCTCCGTCAGCCTGGCCATCCGCCTGCTGCCCAAACGTATCCCCACGGTGGATGACCTGGGCCTGCCCGATGCCTGCAAGGACCTGATGACCCGCCCGCGTGGGCTCATCATGATTACCGGCCCCACCGGTTCGGGTAAAAGCACCAGCATTGCCGCCATGCTGAATCACCTCAATCACACCCAGAAACGCTACATTGTTACTATCGAGGACCCCGTGGAGTACATTCACCCTAACGTTAAGTGCGCTTTTTCGCAGAGGGAGTTGGAGCAGGATACGCACTCATTTGTCAGCGCCCTTAAGTATGTTCTGCGCCAGGATCCCGACGTGATATTAGTGGGTGAAATGCGCGATATCGAGACAGCCTCGGCCGTGCTGACGGTGGCGGAGACCGGCCATCTGGTATTATCCACCGGCCATGCCCCCAGCGCCGCGCAATCTGTGGAGAGGATAGTGGACATGTTCCCACCGCACGAGAGGGTCATGGCACAGGCCCGCCTGGCCTCCACGCTGATCGCGGTCTTCAGCCAGGTGCTGGTGCCGCGCATTGGTGGTGGAAGGGTGGCAGCGGTGGAGATAATGCTGGCCAACCCGGCCGTGAAGAACCTGATACGCGAGGGAAAGCCTTTCCTCATCCCTAATACCATTCGGACCAGTTCAAATATTGGCATGAAAACGCTGGACGATGCGCTTGTGGACTTATTCAGGAGAGGGATTATAGCGAAAGAATATGTGTTCGCGTTCTGCCAGGATGCTGACGACATCAATAAGACGCTCAGGGCAGCCGGTATGACGGGCCAGAATTAAGGCGCGATTTTCTCTGTATAGATAAATGGGCACGGTATATATGGCATGCCCATTTTCATAACTTATATGTTTATATGATGATGTTACGGGTAAGCAGTCTGGGTTACCTTGCCTGAGGAATCAATAGTATATGTGCCGTGAACCGAGTTCAAGAAATAACCACCGGAAACCAGCGCAGCAGTACCACTGGGTGCGGCATGCGTGCTGACATCATACATATAGGCGGCTACTGCGGTCTGTACGTTCGCCAGTTCGGTTGCCGCTGCCTGGGTTTTGCCTGATCCGATGTATTTGGTTACGTTAATAATGACTACAGCCGCCAGGGTACCGAGAATAGCGATTACCACCAGCAACTCGATTAAAGTAAAACCTTTTTGCCACGCATCAGAAAACTTCATATTAATCCTTATAATTTCGATGTTAAGTAGCTATCTATCTACTTTCCTTACGTATTTATTATCTGATTATAAACATTAAGTTTCCCCATTACAATAGAAATAGGCTCTTTGTAACGGGTGGTCAAACAATTAAGTCAGTATCCTTACCCCCGGCCAACTATTAAGGAAGGGCGCGGACTGGTGGTCCGCACCCTAACCCTAAAACGAGTGCTCTAAAACGGCTGCTTATTACGGGTAAGCAGTCTGGGTTACCTTGCCAGTGGAATCAATAGTATATGTGCCGTGAACTGAGTTCAAGAAATAACCACCGGAAACCAGCGCAGCAGTACCACTGGGTGCGGCATGCGTGCTGACATCATACATATAGGCGGCTACTGCCGTCTGTACGTTCGCCAGCTCGGTTGCCGCTGCCTCGTTTTTACCGGAACCTATATACTTTGTTACGTTTAAGATGACTACTGCTGCCAACGTGCCCAAGATGGCGATGACTACGAGTAACTCGATGAGTGTGAAGCCCCTGCTTCCAGATTTAAAAAACTTCATATAAAACCTCCCTATAATAGTTGTCAATTTAGGATGTATCGACCTTTATAGCCCATATTAAATTTTCTAACACTTAAATTATATACTATTTACAGTCGTTGTAAATAGTCCAATGGTAGGATATATAATAGTACTAATGTCCTATGATCACTACTTTACCAGGAATAAAGGTAACACGAAGTGACAAAAGTTACAATCATAGGCAAGCCAGGCGAAAAAATACGCCATTCCACCGCGTTGGGCGCCGGTAAGAAACTCGATGCTTGTATAGAGGTTACCTGGCTGCTCTTAATCTTCCTGCTGCCTGTTTATTTCAATCCTTTGGGATACGAGGTTTTCTATTTAGCCAAGTCTTTGCTCCTGCAATTCACGGTATGCGTTTTGCTCGGCTTCTATGCAGCTCAATTATTCGTTGCGAGTGATAAAAGGCCTGCCGTTCCGCTGGCTACCACAATTAAACAGTCTCCGTTACAAATCGCTGTGCTGGTGTTCGGTGTATTCTGGATAATCTCAACCATATTCTCTATTACGCCTGAGGCCAGTCTGTGGGGCAGCCTGGCGCGCAAGGACGGCCTGATATCGATCATAGCCTGGATTACCTTTTTCTTAATTGTTGCTGATAAAATGCGCCAGCGCGCACAGGTGTACCGGGCTTTATACATGCTGGTTTTTTCCTCGTCGGTAGTGTGTATCATAGGTATCCTTCAATTCATCGACCCACGTTTCCTAGCCTGGTTTTCCTTTAATGACAGGATTTCTTCGACGGACGGTAACCCGCTATCATTCAGTGCTTTTATAGCTATGGTCATGCCGGTTAACCTTGCCCTGGCTGTGATAACGTGGTACCGGCAGCCAGTCGATTCAAAACGCAATATCAAACTGACCGGATTTCTGATTATTTTCGTCCTGCAAATGGCCTGCCTTTGCCTGGCGCAATACTCTGTAACTTTACTGCTGTTTATACCAGGCATATTCCTGTTCCTTTTACTGACCGGGATCTTCTTACATAGAAAAGCCACTGTTTTATTAAGCTCGGTCGCACTGTTATCACTGCTGGCATTGGCGGCAGTGCTATTAGGCCAGCTTGCGATTAATCGCGCAGTAAAACCGCCATCTGGAAAAACTCAGCAAAGTGTCACTGTGGCAGACTCGGTTGGCTTAAACACCCTGGACAGGAGGTTAAGCATCTGGAAGTGCGCTTTTAACGTGATCTGCGATTCCCCGGAAGTACCTTTTTACACTGACAATTATCATGGGATGCGCCGTCTCATCGGTTACGGGCCGGAAACCTTCGTGATACTTTCGCAAACGCGGTTTCCCGCGTCGCTGCGTAGCGAGGATGCCTATAACTCCACGCTGACGGGGCAACCCGAAAACCATTACCTCTACCTGGGGGCAACAATTGGCATATTAGGCCTGGCAGCATTTATTGCCGTTATACTGCTATTTCTGTATTTAGTCTTCAGGATATTCCGTTCCCGCGCTGACAGGGAAATCCTGATACTATCCGCCGCTTTTGTGGCAGGGATTGCCCAATACTGCGCTTATATATTGTTTAATCCCACAGCGGTAGTACCGGAATTAACCTTCTGGCTGATTTTGAGCCTGACCGTGGTTGTAGGGCGGATAGCCGGCAGCAATGATGCCGTTAATGCGGAGCAGATGGATGTCTGTATACAGACTGATATATCAGGATCCCCACCCGTCAGTAAGTCGAAAAAATGCCTGGCTATTCTAATTATTGTTGTATCCGTGATTACCGGGTTCACCTTAATTAAAGATACCCTGCTTGCTGATATAAAGCTGTCAACAGCGGTTCATGCCTGGCCGCGCGATATAACCGGGTCCATGAATGCCTTCATCGATGCCACGAATCTGGAACCGCGGGAGGCGGTATACTCAGGATATATGGGGTCACGCCTGTACATATTAGCAGTTTTAACCGAGAATCCCGCGGAAAAGCAAAAGATGTTGGATCTTTCTGCTTCCACATACGAAAAGGCTAGGGGGCGTGAATCTTACCTTGCCTATTGGAGCTACAAGACGGCGGATGTTTATGCTTATCAGGCTAATAATTGCAACCCTGGCAAGTGGGCTGATGCTCTGCGTTTATATGAGCGCAGCGACGTGCAATTACCAGGTAACGCGGTAATACTTAACAAATGGGCGCTGGCATTGATGCTCAAGGGTGATTACTCGGAGGCGGGGCAAAAGCTTGCCGAAGCAGGGAAAGTCGATCCCGTATGGTCGCAGACCTTCTTTTATGAAGGCCTGCTTAAGAGCTTTGAAGGGAATAGAGAAGCAGGTGAAATGTTCGTGCTTTCCGAAAAGGGACATGCCCGGCTGTTGCGCCATCCCGATAAAGGCCCGAATGATATCGATTACTTCATTAATTTCTGCAACGAGGCAGCTCTTTACGGAGTAATTGACCGCGTTGCCGATGATTTAAAATACTATGTTGATGACAATAGCGATTGGATTGCCTGGACCTTCCAGGGCATAGCTGACATATATGCAGAACGAGCAGGGGAGGCGATAGATGCTTTCAGCACGGCGGCAGATCTAATTCCCACCGAGGACATTGTGTCGTCAAAAGGCGTGATCATTGCTATCCCCTGGAATAACCACGTCCTACAGGCTGCAGCAAACGATATCACGGCATCCCTTTCTGCCCGTCAGACTAAATGATTTTGCAAGGCAGGTGTTAAGCTGGAGATTATTTCGGCCGCGATTTTTTTCCTCCTCGGAATCAGCGTTGGTAGCTTCCTCAACGTGATAGCTGATCGCGTACCGGCAGGCAAGTCGGTCGTTCATCCTCCCTCGCATTGCTCCAGTTGTGGGCATATGCTGGAACCGCGCGACCTTTTCCCCATAGTGAGCTACCTGATATTGAGGGGAAAATGCCGTTATTGCGGGGAGCCTTTCCCCGCCCGCTCTATGGTGGTGGAACTGGCTGCCGGCCTGCTCTTCGTGCTGGCTTTCTTTACCTTCGGCGTAACCTGGCAACTGGCATCGGCTATCATCTTCATCTCGTTTTATAGCATACTCTTCATTACCGACCTTGAGCAGCGCATTTTACCCCATATTATCGTGTACCCGGGCATCGCGCTGGCTTTGATCATCGCACTGCTGAGTACGCTGACTGGGACTTTGCCTGGCATTATCAGCTCGCTTGAAGGCCTGGCAATTGGCTACGTTTTTTTCTTTTTGGTCTGGGCGCTGCCCCGCGTATTCAAGAAACACGTCCTCGGTTACGGCGATGTAGGTATGGCCGGGTTGATTGGCGCGTCAGTCGGTTTCCCGCATGTGCTGGTAGCCCTGTATATAGCCATTTTGGCGTGCGCGTTGACCGCGGACATCCTGATACTCTGGAAGCTGAAGAAATTCAATGAACCGTTGCAATTCGGAGTATTTTTAACCGCCGGCGGGCTGGTTGCTCTCTTCTGGGGAAGCGAGATTACCGAAGCCTGCAGCATGCTCCTGCGGTGAGCGAATAGCCGTAGGGACGGGCCTTCAGGCCTGTCCGTCTTTGCGGGCGCACCTGAAGGTACGCCCCTACGCGGTTGTAATTATTTGAAGAAAATATTTTCGTGAATTTTTTTCCCAGCTATAAAGAGGGTATTGACATGTATGCGGTTATGTGCTAATTTTATAGCCGTCCCAAGTAATCGAAGTTGGAACGGGGAGGCAGAGGACCCGGGCACACGTGAGGCGATGGCTGAGCAGTGCAGATTGGGCGGATGAGGAACCGGGAAACTGAGGTTACTTGGGGCATTTTATTTTTTGCCGTTATTCCAGTATTCCTATGTCGGGCAGGTTGCGGTATTTGCCGGCCACATCAAGACCGTAACCAACCACAAATTCATCGGGCACTTCAAACCCGACATAATCTATGTGCACATCGATCAACCGGCGCACCCTTTTATCCAATAGCGTACATACTTTCAAACTGGCCGGATTGCGGGCGGAAAGATAGTTGAGCACATAATTCAGTGTCATGCCCGTATCCACGATATCCTCGACCATCAGCACATGCTTGTTTCCGATTTCAGTATCCAGGTCCTTCAGGATCTGTATGGCTGAATCAACCTGCTGGTCCAGGGTCGAGATAGCCATGAAATCAATAACCACCGGTATGGACATATTCAACATCAGGTCGGATATAAAGCACACAACGCCTTTTAAAATGCCTACCATGACCAGTTCCTGCCCCTGGTAATCCCTGGAGATCTGCTTGGCCAGTAATTTGACGCGCCGCTGTATCTGGGTCTTGCTTAAGAGCAGCCTGCCTATGCCGGTCATCTTGTTTTCACCCGGCGTGATAAAGCCATACTTGGCGAACAGTTTCAGGTAGTCGCTTTTATTGAGCAGCCGGATATTTATATCCGGGTAAAGCTCCTTTAACTTGCGTACCTTGTGGTTTTTCTCGGTGATCAGGCTTTGCCTGGCGGTGGTCAGTTCCAGGAAGAGGTTGATCTCAGGCAGATAAAAGTCGGGGGTGAACATCTCGGTTATCCTGCCATTTTCAGTGGAAAGCGGGAACGAGCGCGGCTCATATAGCCATTCCACCTGGTAGAAGTCCAGCAGGCGCGCAAACTCCTCTTCACTGGGGTGGCCGAAATTCATGGGCCGTATAGGCCTCATCGGCAGGTCGGAAAAACTGGTCAGCTTCTTTTGCTGCGAGATGTTGGATTCGTGCTGTTTATTCAGGTACTGGTTAAGCTCGATCTTCTCCAGAGTCACTGCCAGGATATTGGCCACCGTAACCAAAAAATCCTTCTCATGGGGCTTGAAACGGCGTTTTACACGTGTATATAACCTGATCTCGCCGATCACCTCACCTTTCTGCCGTATGGGAGCGCCCAGCAGCGATTTGAGGTTTTCTTTGGCCGCCTGCTCGGGATACTGGGTCCTCTTATCCAGCTGGACATCATCCACGGCGACGGTGGTGCCCTCGAGGATGTCGCCATAGCTCTTGCGCGCATTGATGGGCCCCTTGCGAAGGTACATGTCGCTCAGGCCATAAGCGCCGATGATATCGAGGTATTCCTTCTGCGGGTTGAGCAGCATGACTGCACACCCGGCAGCCTGTAAGCCCCGCGTGGCGCTGGCGCAAACCCCGCTGACCATTTTTTTTACCGGCAGGGGACTGTTGATTATCCTGGCGATCTGCTTAAAGGCAAGCGCATAGCGGTTTTCCTTTTCATCCATGCCTCATCGATCCTCACAACTCAGATTATTCACTTAACCACATTTGGTGTAGCCGCAGCTCGGGCAGATGTGGCAGCCCTCCTGGTAAACCAGCAGGTTGCCGCAATCAGGGCAAAGTCCGGTGATAGTGGGAGAAGATTTTACATAATTCCCTACGGGTATGCCTTCCTCGTCCCTTTTTATATATTTTTCCAGCACGCTGCCGATAGCATCAGCGCAGGATAGTATAGCACGCCCGTTTTCCCAGGAAACGGACGGGCACCTGATGGCCCTGAGCTGTTTAATAACCGAGCCGACATCGATACCTGACCTGAATATCAACGAGATGAGCCGGCTGGTAGCTTCAAGCTGCGCCGACGCACATCCGCCTGCCTTGCCAAGGCTGGAAAACACCTCGCAAATCCCTTTATCGTCGTAATTTACCGTGACGTAGATGTACCCGCAGCCCGTGGTTACCCGCTCGGTTATGCCCTGCGTGATCTTGGGCCTCTGGCGGGGTGACAACCCGGCCTCTGCCTCCTGATCCTTTTCCGGCGCTTCGCTGCTCTCCGCGGCGGCGTCTTTCTGACCGGTGTTTAATACCTGGCTGTCGCGGCTCCTGTCCCGGTAGATGGTGATGCCTTTCAACCCGGCTTTGTAGGCGCTTAAATAGGAATTCTTAACATCTTCTACGGTAGCTTCGTGCGGCAGGTTGACAGTCTTGGAAACAGCGCTGTCGGTGTATTTCTGGAAGGCGGATTGTATCTTGATATGCCATTCGGGTGAGATTTCGTGTGACGTTACAAAGACTCCCTTGAGTTCCGAGGGGACCTCTTTGATCGTATCCAGCTTTTCCCCTCCCGCAAGCTTTTCCATCAGCCCGGGCGAATAGAAGTTCTGCTCCTTGGCCGCCTTCTCGAAATAGGGGTTCACCTCAACCAGCTTTTCACCATCGAGTATATGCCGGAAATAGCTCAGGGCGAAAACGGGCTCTATGCCGCTGGAACAGCCGGCGATGATGCTGAGGGTACCCGTGGGAGCGATGGTGGTCCGGTTGGCATTTCTTACCCTCAAGCCACCTTCGCTGTCGTACACGCTACCGCTAAAAGCCGGGAAAAGCCCCCGCGACCGGCCTAAGGCAACGGATTCCGCAGTGGCTTCTTCGGAGATGAAGCGCATGACTTGCTCAGCTATCTCCAGGGCACTATCGGAATTATAGGCTACCTGAAGCTGGATAAGCATATCAGCAAAACCCATGACGCCCAGTCCTATCTTCCTGGTCTTGCGCGTCATCTCGGCTATTTGGGGCAGGGGAAACTGGTTGACTTCGATCACGTCGTCCAGGAAGCGCACAGCCAGCTTTACCGTCCCGCGCAGCCTGTCATAATCTATTTCGCTCTTACCGCCGGCCTGTTTGACCATGTTGGAGAGGTTTACGGAACCCAGATTGCAGGATTCGTAGGGCAGCAGCGGCTGTTCTCCGCAGGGATTGGTGCTCTCGATATTGCCCAGGTTGGGCGTAGAATTAAACTGGTTGATGCGGTCGATAAATATGATGCCCGGATCTCCAGTCCTCCATGCCATATCGACTATTTTGTCGAAGACCTGCCTTGCGTTCAGCCGCCCCACCACTTCCCTGTTGTGCGGGTTCACCAGGTCATACTCTGCATCCTGCTCAACAGCCTTCATAAAGGCATCGCTGATAGCTACCGAGATATTGAAATTGGTGAAAGCTTTGGGATCTTCCTTGGACGAGATGAACTCTAGTATATCGGGATGGTCGATATTAAGGATGCCCATATTGGCGCCGCGCCGCATGCCGCCCTGCTTGATGACGTCTGTGGCAACATCAAAAGCGCGCATGAAGGAGACCGGGCCGCTGGCGACTCCCCCGGTGGAGCCCACGCGGTCTTTTTTAGGGCGAAGGCGCGAGAATGAAAAACCGGTCCCGCCGCCGCTTTTATGTATCAATGCTGTGTATTTAACGGCGTCAAATATGGATTCCATGCTGTCCTCAATCGGCAGAACGAAGCAGGCTGAGAGCTGCCCGAGTTCACGGCCGGCATTCATAAGCGTGGGGGAATTGGGCAGGAAATCCAGCGAGGTCATCAGCCTGAAGAACTTCTCCTCCCACTCTCCTGCATCTGCCCGCTTATCGAATTTCAGCTCGGCAGAGGCGATATGTTTGCTGACCCTCCTGAATAAATCGACAGGTGTTTCAATTACGTTGCCCTGGCTGTCTTTCTGCAGGTATCTTTTCTCAAGTACTACCAGGGCGTTTTCTGTTAATGTTAACTCGGCCGGTGGCAGTTCTACGGCCGGTGTGGATTTTAGTATCGGCGGTGGTATTACAGGTTGACTGGGACGCGCTGCCGGCTTCTCAACCGGGGTGAGTTCGACGGACGGTTCGGGTTTTATCAGCGACGGCATAACAGGCTGATTGAGATCTACCATCGGGTTCCCGGCCGGAAGCCTGCCGCTGGCTTTTTCTGCCAGCAACTCGTTGACTATGGCTTCGATGCGGTCTTTGGATGGAGGTTGTGGAATAATCGGCGCTACCAGGTGTTCCATGCCGGGCAGAGTCGGCTCCAACCTTTTAGCTGTAGTCTTTTCATCCATAGACATATTCTTCTCCAACCTTGAGATTACCTTTTCGGTGAGCTCTTCTATTTCGTTTCTTTCCTTGAGTCCCATGGTCTGCGTGTAGGTAAAAACCGTTTTAGCAATGTAGTTCCTGATGGAATCAGATAGCCGGTTCCTGACACTCTTGTTTGCCATGACCTTATCTCTGCTTGCCACGGCGCTTTTGACGGGCTATCTCGTCCTTATTTATCAATGGCAGCTGGCCGCTCAGCGGGGCGCCCAGCCTGTTCTCAACTAAGGTGTCAACTGCCTGCTTGAGCGTGGAGATATCCGAGAAATCGTAATAGACGCTGGCAAACCTGATGTAGGCGATATGGTCGACATCGGCTAATTTGCTGACGACGATCTTCCCGATCAAGGTGCTGAGTATCTCGGCCTTGCCTGTAGTGTACAATTCAGCTTCGATTGATTCCACCAGCTTATCGATGGCGCCGGTCGGCATGGGGCGCTTCTCGCAGGCTTTGCGGATGCCTGAAAACAGCTTCTCGCGGTCGAATTCCTCCCTGCGCCCGTCTTTCTTTATCACATACAGGTTCCTGGTCTGCAGCCTCTCGTAAGTCGTAAAGCGGAACTGGCACTTTATGCACTCTCTCCTCCGCCTTATCTCTTCTCCAAGGCTGCGCGAGTCTATGACTTTCGATTCCGGCTCACCGCAATTAGGACACTTCATCTCACAACACTATACTATGTGGTATAAGAGGATACTAACACAACATATAGTAAGAGTCAATGGGTTAGACGACATAAATTGAAAAGGGCGGAGAATTTTCTCCGCCCTTTTCGGTAAAGGTGCTGTGGATAGTAAATGCTTTAGCGTTGCATCCTGTTGTAACTTGCTACAGGCTGCGGGGCCGCCGCTTGCGCATTGGGATAACGCGAGCCTCTCCTCAGGAATGAGGGGACATCGAGGCTGTCTTCGGTTGCCCCACGCAACAGCCTGCGCAATTCAACTTCAGTCGGAACGCCTGAACCGTACTGTGCAGTGAAACCGGTGGCGATGATAGTGATCTGGACCTCGTCTTCCATGGACGGGTTAAAGACGACGCCGAAAATGATATTGGCATCGGGATCGACTGACTGGGCAATGACATCGGCAGCCTCGTTGCACTCGAAGAGGGTCAGGTTGCTGCCGCCGGTGACATTGAAGAGAACGCCTTTGGCGCCGCTGATGGAAACATCGAGCATCGGGCTGGCCAGCGCACTCTTGGCTGCCTCAATTGCTCTGCTAGAGCCTTTGCCGTGGCCCACGGACATCCAGGCCGGGCCGGAGTTCTTCATGATGGCCCGGATATCTGCGAAGTCAAGGTTAATGAGGCCGGGGACTGTTACGACTTCGGCTATGGCCTGTACGCCGAGCCTCAGCACATCGTCTGCCAGCCTGAATGCGCTGTCTACCGTCGTCTTGTTGTCGCAGAGTTCAGTAATGCGGTCGTTGGGGATGATGACCAGCGTGTCCACTTTGTCGCAGAGCTGCAGTATGCCTTCTTCTGCGACCTTCATGCGGCGTGCTCCCTCGAAGGAGAAGGGTTTGGTGACGATGGCGATGGTCAGCGCGCCGGACTGCCGGGCTACGTCGGCTACTACAGGTATGCTGCCGGTGCCGGTGCCGCCACCCATGCCGGCCGTTATGAAGACCATGTCCGCTCCGGACACTACTTCTTGGATAGCCTGGCGGCTTTCTTCCGCGGATTTCTGGCCTACGGTGTGGTCGCCGCCCGCGCCCAACCCGCGCGTCAGCTTTTCTCCCAACTGGATGCGCACGGGTACTTCAGCCAGGGCCAGTGCCTGGGCATCAGTATTCATGCAGATGAATTCAACTCCCTTGATGCCTTCGCGTACCATGCGCGTGATGGCGTTGGAACCGCCGCCTCCGCAACCGATCGCTTTGATCTTGGCCGGTGCGGTTGAGAACATTGATTTAGACATTTTTTCTTAACCTCCTGCTATTTCCTGATTATTTATTTTATGCACCGAAGAATTTCTTAAGAAGGTCCATTACGTTGCTTACGGAACCGTTCGGCTTGGCCTTGGCTTCCCAGGTCGGCTTGCCGCCCGTCTTGATCGCCCAGAGCAGCAGTCCCACGCCGGTGGCATTGGCCGGGTCATGTAATACGTCGGTTATACCGTAGACGCCCATGGGTTCGCCGATCCTGGTGGGGATGCGGATGGTTGCGCGGGCCAGCGCTTCCAGGCCATTCATCTTGGATCCGCCGCCGGTCATGACTAAACCGGCCGGGGCCAGAGCAGCATAGCTGGTATCCGGCATCTCAAGAAGTATCAGCCTGAGAAGTTCTTCCATGCGGTCACGCAGGATATTGCTGAGGTCCTTGTAGGAGACGCTGTGACCGTCTTCCACGGTGAGGGTGGAACTCTCATCTTTGGAGCCCGTTTCGGGATAGACGTTACCGTACTTCTTTTTCATCGCTTCGGCGATCTCGAAGGGGAGACCCAGTCCGATAGAGAGGTCGCTGGTAAACTGGTAACCGGCGACAGGGATGATGGATGTGTGGTAGATGCTGCCGTCTTTGAAAACGGCGATGTCGGTGGTACCGCCGCCGATATCGGCCATTATGACGCCGATCTCCTTCTCTTCGGGGGTCAGCACTGATTCGCCGCTGGCCAGTGGTTCAAGTACCAGGTCGTCGATTTCGACACCCACGCTACGCACACATTTAACCAGGTTCTGCACGGAAGCTGTTGAAGCTGTAATGATGTGCGTTTCCACGTCTAACCTGAAACCGTGCATGCCCACCGGGTTCTTGATTTTTTCCTGTGTATCCAAACTGTAGCCGCGGGGTATCTGGTGGAGGATCTTCCTGTCGTCCGGGATGTTGAGGTTCTTGGCGGAATTGAGGACGCGGGATAAATCGTCCTGCCGCACCAGCCGGTCCGCCCGCGGGATGGCCACAACACCGTGGCTGTTGACCGAGCTGATGTGCCTGCCGGTTACACCGATGTAGGCGGACTCGATTTTTACGCCGCTGGCCTGTTCAGCCCTCTTGACCGATTCTGCTACCGAGTCCCGGGCCTCTTCGACGTTGACCACCATTCCTTTGTGCAGGCCGTGCGAAGGTACCTGTCCGACCCCAAGCACCTGCAGCGCGCCGCCGGAATCAAGAGTGGCAACTATGGTACATATCTTGGTTGTACCAACATCGATGCCGGTAATCAATTTTTTTGTCATTAATCCATGCCTCCTTTGATTTAATCTTTAATAATTTATCTGGCAAATATATTTACAAAAAGTAGAGGATAGCGATCGCAATTATCAGGCTGATGAAAACGACGCCGTCGAAAACCATGCCCCCGAATATTGTCAGGAGTTTCCTGTCATTATTCAGGATCGTGTTCAACCTTCTTGCTCCGATCATTTTCTTTGCCTCCTGCGTATTTTTTTATATCTTGCGCGCGACGCGGAGCTTGGCGCTCCTGCTGCGCGGGTTTTTTTCGATCTCTGACTCGGATGGCATTACCGGGTGCCTGATGATAAGCTCTAAACTTGGTTTATGCTGACAGCGGCATTCCGGCAGGTTGGGCGGGCATATGCAGGCCCGGGTTTCACGCAACATGAAGTTTTTTACGATGCGGTCTTCCAGGGAGTGGTAGCTGATTACCGCCAAACGGCCGCCCGGCGCAAGGCAATTTAGGGTCTGCTCTAATGCCGATGTCAGGTGGTCCAGTTCCCGGTTAACCGCTATGCGTAAAGCCTGGAAGGTCCTGGTGGCGGGATGAATCTTGCCAAAATTGTCACCTATTGTGCCGGCTATGATGGATGCCAGGTCCGCTGTATAGGCAACCGGCCTGTGAGCAACGATATTTTTGGCGATTCTGCTGGCCTGCGGCTCTTCACCGTATATAAGGATCAACTGCGCCAGCTTGGCCTCGGGCATCCTGTTGACGATATCGGCGGCGGTCAGTTGCTCATCGGGGTTGAAGCGCATGTCCAGCGGGCCATTTACCTGGAAGCTGAAGCCGCGATCGGCGCTGGAGAGTTGAAGCGAGGATAATCCAAGGTCGAAGAGTATGCCGTCAGCCTGCGAAAAACCGGTCTTCGCGCAAATATTTTCAAGGTTGTAGAAGTTGTCGTTGATGATTACGGAGCTTTCGAAATAATCGTAGAGATTATGCTGGGCGAGATTTATGGCTTCGGGGTCTGCGTCTATGCCGAGAAGTTCGCCGCCCGGCTGGCAGCGGGACAAAATCGCGGTTGAATGTCCACCCCCACCCAGAGTGCAATCTATATAACGCCTGCCGGGTTGCACATCCAGTGCCGCTATTACCTCTTCTGCCAGTACCGGTATATGCGTCCTGTTGGCTAAAGCTATGCTCATTTCCTTTCCTCCAGGATTTCCATCAGCTGCCGGGCTTCATCGGCCGTGAGGCGTTCCTTTTCCAGTTGGGCGGGATTCCAGATCTCGAAAGAGGTATTTAGCCCATTAACGATTGCGTTGTCGCTGATACCGCATCTTTCCCGCAATGATGAGGGGAGAGCGATCCTGCCCTGATTATCAATCGATACTTCGTTGGCATTGCTGAAGAAAAAGCGGTTTATCTTTCTTTCTTTATCAGAGGAGAGTAAATTGGGAGGCGCCTGGTTGGCCGTCATTTTTATCCAATCGGCTTTGGGATAGGCCGCAATGCAGTTGTCGGGTCCCAGCGTCAGGACCAGGCCATCCTCCAATTCCTTGCGGAAACGCGGAGGCAAGGGCAGGCGGCCCTTGTTATCAACCTTGTATTCGTATTCACCTACAAACATTAATACTCAATCCTTGCGCGGCCGTCAGGCCATGAGCGCTTCGCGCTCAACTTCTCCTTCAAGGTTTCTCAGAGCGCTCCAATCGAGGTTGGCGAGCTCCTGTATGTATTCGTTCAGGGCGTGCTCTGAATTCAGGGAATAGTGGGCGATGCCGCTGGCGCAGTACCTCTCTTCTACCATCCCCTTGCTGATAAGTTCGCGCAGCAACTCCCTCAGGTGGAAGTGGGTGATATCAAGTACGTGAGCGATGCAGTCGAGGTTAAACTTGGCCTGGGGATGCCTGCCCCAGAATAACAACAGGCGCAGTCTGTGACCGGTAATGTCGTTTTCCTTCAAAAAGGAGAACAGTTCATGGTTCGCAATGTTTTCACACTGACAACTTATCGCCATTTCTTTTCCCCCTTTTTACCATTTTTTACCACTGTGCCCCATTATTCACATGTTTCCTCCCACTTGTCAAGCGTTTTCGGAGAAAAAGTTGCGGCATTTTGGCAAGATTCGGCTTTTCGCTAAAGTTATTTTGCCCGCAACCACAATCTGTAGAATAAAAACCGCTGATGATCACAATATATAGGTACATAGTTCAAGTGTTCTACTATTCGCAAAAGACCTGGGCAGGCGGTTAACTTGGTACTTTACGAGTGGTATGGTAGAATACCTACCTTGTTTGCCGCTTTGCAGGATGATCAGGGAAATGTTAAATATCGATGTGCTGACATTATTTCCGGAGGCTTTCCCCGGTTTTCTGGAGCACAGTATTATCGGCAGGGCAATGGCCCAGGGAATAGTCAAAATCAGGCTGCATAACATCAGATCATTTACACACGATAAGCACCATACCGTGGATGATTACCCGTACGGAGGCGGCGCCGGTATGGTCATGAAGCCGGAACCTATATTCGAGGCAGTGGAATCAATAAGGGCAGAAAATGCAGCAGCAGCCTTTCGCCTGATACTGTTGACCCCCCAGGGCGAATTGCTTACCCAGGAGTTAGCTGGAAAATTAGCCGGCAATAATAATATAATATTGATTTGCGGCCACTACGAAGGAATCGATGAGCGGGTTGCGGAGCAACTTGCTTGCGATGAGATAAGTGTCGGCGATTACCTGCTCAGCGGAGGCGAATCAGCAGCCATGGTGATTATCGATTGCCTGGTAAGGTTGTTGCCCGGCGCCATAGGTTCCGATACATCCCTGGCCGAGGAGTCGCATGTTGGCAACCTGCTGGAATACCCCCAGTATACACGGCCTCCCGAATACAGGGGAAGCAACGTGCCGGATGTGCTTTTATCTGGGGATCATAAGGCTGTTGCTGATTGGCGGCGCCAGCAAAGTATTCTGAGGACGGCCACCAGACGGCCCGACCTGCTGCGCAAGGCAGCGCTGACTGATGCCGAGAAAAAGTTGTTAAAATCGCAAGATTTAAATAATAATTGATAATAATAAATAAAGGATAGGGATCTGAAATGGATATAAAGGTTATAGGAAAGAACAAAGTGACAGCGGGCCTGCCTAAACTGGCGCCCGGTGACAACGTGCGTGTCAGCTTCAAGATTAAGGAGGCTAACCGTGAGCGCCTGCAGGTATTCCCGGGCTTGATTATCAAGGTTGCCAAGCATAACTCAGGAGGGAATTTCACCGTCAGGCGTGTGACTTCGGGTGTGGGTGTGGAGCATACGTTCCCGCTGGCATCACCGTTGCTGGAAAAAATTGAAGTTGTGCGCCATGGTAAGGTCAGGCGCAGCAAGCTGTACTATATCAGGCGTCTCAGCACCAAGGAAGCCAGGCTAAAGGAAAGGCGGGAGAATATTGCCCAGGTGGTGGTGCCGGATATGCTTGTTGAGGCGCCAGCCGGCCAGCCGGAGGCCCCAGTAACTGAATCTGAATAAGCTGCATGAAATTTGCTGATGTGGCCGTCGATGCACCTGGCGGCCGCCGGCGTGCTTTTACCTATTCAGTACCGGGATCGTTAAGCATCCTGAGAGGGCAGGGGGTGCTGGTGCCCTTCGGCGCCAGGGTGGTCCGCGGCATTGTGCTCAGCCTGTCGGATTCCACTGCTGTCCAGGATACGCGGGATATTATAGAACTCATCTCCCCCCCGGTTATCATAAGCCCTGAGCATATTGACCTGGCCCTGTGGATTGCCGATTATTACCTTTCCCCCATTTTTGATGCTATAGCCCTGATGTTGCCGCCGGGTTCAGGGACCGGAAAACCCCAGAAAGCCAAATATATCAGATACGTGGCATTGAATACTGCTGCAGGTCAGGCTGATAGCCGGGGAAAAACGGGCACGGCCGGTGGGGCCAAGCAAGCCGAGGTGCTGAAACTTCTTGAGGCCACGGGGGGCAGGTTGCCGGTAGGCCAGGTGCTATCGCGGGTCAAATGCGGAGGCAGCGTTATCAAAGCCCTGCTGCTTAAAAAGCTGATTATCCAGGAGGATGAAGAGGTATTTCGCGATCCACTGGCGCGGAGAGATTTTGCGCTTGAGTTTCCCCTGCAATTTACCGCCGGGCAAAGGGATGCCTGGCAACCGGTAGAGACAGCAATTAAGGGAGGGCCGGATTACCGCGGGCCCGGCGCATTCCTGATTAATGGTGTAACCGGCAGCGGTAAGACTGAAATATACCTGGCCGCACTGGCGGAGACGATCAGGCAGGGAAAACGGGGCATATGCCTGGTCCCTGAGATTGCTCTGACACAGCAGATAACAGACCGCTTCTTTGCAAGGTTCCCCGGCAGGGTGGCGGTCATACATAGCAAGTTATCTGCCGGTGAACAGTACGACGAGTGGCGGCGCATCAGCAGAGGTGAATTCGACATTGTCATAGGGCCACGCAGCGCCATCTTTGCGCCCCAACCTGACCTCGGGTTGATAATAGTCGACGAGGAACATGAGTGGGCCTATAAACAGTCGGACAAAATGCCCAGGTACCATGCGCGTGATGTGGCTATCCGCCTGGCAGCCTTAACCGGCGCTGTACTGATATTGGGGACCGCTACGCCTGATGTTGTGACTTATTACCGGGCACTGCAGGGCCAGTACCAGCTGATCGAGTTGAACGAACGGGTTTCTGCCCTGGGTAACCTGCCGCTGCCCGAAGTCAGCGTGGTTAACATGGGCGACGAATTCAAAGCGGGAAACCGCAGCATCTTCAGCCGCCTGCTTAAAAAACAGGTTGTGCTTTCTCTGGGCAGGGACGAGCAGGTAATGCTGTATATCAACCGGCGCGGGCTTGCCACATTTATTGAATGCGGCAATTGCGGTTGGGTATTTAGCTGCAGAAAATGCTCGGGGACATTGACATATCATGCGGCCAGCAAACGCCTGGTCTGCCACCACTGCCGGCGGACTTATGCCGCCGCTGCAAAATGCCCGGCTTGCGCAAGCGTTGATATCAAGTACCTGGGCATAGGCACACAAACAGTCGAGGCTGAATGCAGGAGGCTTTTTGAAAGGGCCAGGATCCTGCGCTTTGACAGTGATGCCGCGGCAACCGTGAAGGCATATTCAAAATTGATTGACATGTTCCGTAAACGCGAAGCAGACATAATGATCGGCACGCAGATGTTGGCCAAAGGGCTGGATTTTCCGGGAGTGTCATTAGTAGGCGTGATTAACGCCGATACCGGGCTGAATTTGCCTGATTTCAGGTCTGCGGAAAGGACCTTCCAGCTTCTCTGCCAGGTCGCCGGCCGGGCGGGGCGGGCACATATACCGGGACGCGCGGTCATTCAAACTTTCAACCCGGGATACTATGCGATCAAATATGCTGCAAGGCATGATTACCCGGGGTTCTATAAACAGGAGATAAAATACAGGGCCGCTTTCGGGTATCCGCCCTATAACAACATAGTCCGGCTGACCGTCAGCAATCGAAGCCAGGAAAGCTGCAATAGGCAAGCGAGATTGATGGCAAACACCCTAAAACAGCAAATCGCGATACAGGGTTTACCGGGATTGCGATTGATAGGTCCGGCGCCCGCTCATTTATCACGATTGCGCGGCAGGTACCAGATGCAGATTATTGTTGTGGGACAGCAGTTACAGGGACTGCTGGAAGGTATCAATTTTCCTGCAGGGTGGATAGTGGACGTTGACCCCGTGGGTATGCTTTAATTATTTATCATGGCCGTGCTAAAAATACGCACAAACCCCGACCCGATGCTGAGGAAAAAAGCCAAAAAAATCGCCTCGGTTGACGATTCTATCCGGAAGCTGATCGACGATATGATCGAAACCATGCAGGAGGCTTCCGGTGTGGGCCTGGCGGCAAACCAGGTCGGTGTGCCGCTGAGAATCGTGGTCATCCAGGTGCCTGAACAAGAGGTGCTTGTCCTGGTAAACCCTGTCATAGTAGAAACAAAAGGTGAGCGGCTGGTAATTGAAGGCTGCCTGAGTGTGCCGGGGTACCAGGCCGAGGTGCCCAGGGCTGAGTCTGTCAGGATACAGGCGAGGGACCGGAAAGGAAAACTCTTCCGCAAACGGGGTTCAGATTTGCTTGCCCAGGCTATGCAGCATGAAATCGATCATCTCAACGGCATATTATATATCGATTATCTAACAGACAAGAACCAATTGCTGAAAACCGGTAGCGAAATAGAATAGAACTATCTCGGTTTCGGTTGCTAACCGGTCCAATCCATTTCAACGACGAATTTGCCTGTCCAGTTTTCCATTGATACGGGGTAGAACCCGGGGGTATCTTTGCTCACCTGGAATTCGACCTCCTGCATTTTGCCCGGTTCGAGCAGCACTTCCTGCTGGGCCTCTGCCATGCCCTTTACTCTCAATATCAGGGGGTGGCTGCCGGTGATCTCCCCGGTATTGGTTACAGTGGCTGTTATGATGACAGGTTGCCCCTGCCTGACGCGCTCCGGAGAAATCGCAAAATTGCTCACAATGAATGACGGCGGGTTAAGGGGGATTACGTTGAAGAACCCGCCAAGACTATCTATATCTGCATAGTAATCGCCGGGGGCATCTTTGACTACCACAAAGCTCGCTGTCTGGTTTTGGCCGGGCGATAAGGTCATATCGCTGATGTTTTCCACCACGCCACCGATACGCAGAACAACGCTGTATTTGGCGGTTTGCATGCCGTTATTGGTTACATAAATGCTGATGTTAACCGGTTCGCCGACTTTAACGGCGTTAGGCGTTATCGAAAGGTTGCTGACTGAAAATTTTGGCATACCCATCGATTGGTAATTGACGGGCATCGGCGGTGGCATTCCGCCCGGTGCGGGCGGCTGACCAGGCATGTGCACGGGTGGATACATTTGCCCGGGCATTTGCGGCGCCTGTGGCTGCATTCCAAATGGCATCCCGGGCTGTGCCCCGAACGCATTAGGTGGAGGAGGAGGCATGCCGTGTCCCTGCGGTTGCTGCATATTGGGTTGCATGCCATGCATCGGCGGTTGCTGCGGAGGTTGCTGGCCCGGTTGCGGCATATGGGGGGCTTGAGGATATTGCGGTCCTCTCATAGCGGAAGGCGGCATCCCCTGCTGAGCTTGGGGTGGTAAAGGTTGCGCGCCCCCCTGCTGGGATTGCTGGTGGAAAGGTGGTGCGCCCGGCGGGGGCGGGAATTGTTGATTCATGCCTGGCTGCGGCTGTTGCTGGAATGGTGGAGGCATACCGGGTTGTGATGGGAAAGGCTGAGCCATGCCCGGCGCGTTTTGCTGTTGGAAAGGCTGCATCCCTGGCTGTGGCTGTTGCTGAAAAGGCTGCTGCATGGCCGCCATGCCCGGCGCCTGCATATCGTAGGGTGCACCAAACTGGCCCGGGCCCTGCATACCGGGCGCCATCCCGTCGGGCATACCCTGCCTCCCGCCTGGTTGCTGGAACGAGCCGGGACCACCGGGTTTACCTGCTTTTCCCTTCTGCTTACCCTGCTGCGGGAACTGCTTCGGCTGAGCGCCGGCTTTATTCTTTGGTTTCATCAGCACCAGGGCAAGTAATAGAACGAGAATTAGCAGTATGACGCCGAATATTATCCAGACATAGAGAGGAAACATGTCGAAAAATGAACCTCCCTTTACTGTAAAGAACCCCTGCAAGTTACCCACCGTTACATCGTTATTGCCCGCGTTTTGCGCCGTAACGGTAAATGTAATCTCCTTGCTGGCCGAGGGCTCAAGGGAAATCGCCTGGGGCGTTCCATAAGCAGTCCCATTTATCTTGATGGGCAGCGAGTAATCGAGTTGAACCGTACTGTTGTTTGTGGCGGTGACTTTTATGGTTACGGTCTGTCCTTTATTGGCTTCAATAGGTTGAATGAAAGGGACACCTTTAGTAAGCGTCAGGCCGTCAGGCAGCCCGGTTGTGCCGTCGGCTGCAACAGCAAGCGGCAACACAAGTAGCACCAATATCAACAAGGCAATCGGCAGCGATAATGGCAACCTTCTCATTTATATTAAGCCTCCAAAGTATTTACCTCATATAGCATTGGTAATACTCTACTCTAAAATTAAGTGTAAATCAATAGTGATTAACGGCCGGCCCTGTTTTCAATCTCATCCAAACGTTCATCATCAAGCCCGAAGTAATGCGCTATTTCATGTTTTACAGTTCTCACTATCTCTTCCTTCAGCTCCCTGGTGGATGGGCATTGAGCCTCAAGGGGTTTTTGAAATATCGTAATCTTGTCCGGCAGGACCAGGTTATAATTTTGATCCCGCCGCGTTCTCGGGGTCCCTTCATATAAACCGAGTAAATCGTATTTATCGCGCAACCCCACGCTTTTCAATTGTTGCCCGCTTGGCCAGTCCTGTATACAGATATCGATGTTATCCAGCATCTCTTTAAATTCAGCAGGCATCCCGGCAACAGTATCGATTACGAGCCTCTCAAATTTTTCCGGCAGCATACTAAATCCTATATGAATTTATAATACCAGATTTCCGGTTTACCGGCATATAATGAGCTTGATTTATAATCAATATGTTGACGCTTTGAGCCTCAAAGGCTAAAATTTTGACTACTATGAAAGCTGCAATTAACTACAACCCCCAGGAAATCGAGAAGAAGTGGCAGGAAAGGTGGGCGGAAGACCATTTATACAGGGTTAAAGAAGATGATCCGAGGCCTAAATTTTATGCCTTGACAATGTTTCCTTATACATCGGGCGACCTGCATATCGGGCACTGGTACGCCATGGCCCCTTCCGATGTATATGCCCGCTACAAAATGATGCGGGGTTACAATGTGCTTCATCCCATGGGCTTCGATGCGTTCGGTCTTCCTGCTGAAAACCGGGCGATATCCACCGGCATTAATCCATCGGTCTGGACACTGCAAAATGTCGAAAATATGCGCCGGCAATTGCGGACCATAGGCGCTATATATGACTGGGACAGGGAGGTTATCACCTGTCTTCCCGATTATTATAAGTGGACACAGTGGTTTTTTTTAAAACTATATGAGGCCGGACTGGCATACCGCGGGAAAGCCGCCGTCAATTGGTGTCCGAAATGTCAGACGGTATTGGCCAATGAGCAGGTGGTGGGCGACGGTATCTGCTGGCGCTGTGACACCACCGTGGAGAAAAAGCGGCTTGAACAGTGGTTTTTCAAAATCACCAGGTACGCGGATGAGTTGCTTGATTTCAGCAAGATCGATTGGCCGGAACGTATCCGGATTATGCAGACCAACTGGATAGGTAAAAGCTATGGCGCAGATATATCTTTCGGCCTGGATGAACCGGATATCGAAGAGAAGGAAATCAGGGTTTTCACAACGCGACCGGACACTTTATTCGGCGTAACTTTCTTTGTACTTGCGCCGGAGCATCCGCTGGTCCCCGGATTGACCGTTCCCGGCAGGAAAGCTGAGGTGGATGCTTATATCCGCAGTGCACAGAGGCAGACAGAATTCGAAAGGACAGCCGCCGACACTGAAAAGACCGGTGTATTCCTGGGAAGCTATGTTGTCAACCGTGTAAACGGCGAAAAAGTACCTGTTTGGATCGCTGATTATGTCCTGCCTCAATATGGGACGGGTGCCGTGATGGGGGTCCCAGCTCACGATCAGAGGGATTTCGATTTTGCTAAAAAATATGGCATACCCATCAGGTTGGTGGTCGCGCCGGATAACTGGGACGGTAAGGACCTGGAAGCAGCCCACGTGGAAGGCGGGCACATGGTTAATTCGGCCCAGTTTAACGGTTTATCCGACGGGGAAATGATGTCAGCTATCTGTGATTTCCTCTCCGAGAAAGGTTGGGGGGGCAAGACAATTACGTATAGATTGCGGGACTGGCTGATCTCCCGTCAGAGGTATTGGGGCGCACCCATTCCCATGGTATATTGCGCCAAATGCGGCATTATCCCCGTACCGGAGAATGAACTGCCTGTGCTTTTGCCCCCTGATGCTGAATTCAAACCAACCGGAGAATCGCCGCTCAAATATTGTGAATCCTTTGTAAATACCAGGTGCCCGAAATGCGGCGCTGCTGCAAAACGGGAAACCGATACAATGGACACGTTTATGTGCTCCTCCTGGTATTTCCTGAGGTATACCAGTCCAAATTCTGATAAATACCCGTTTAGCCGGGACCAGCTCGATTATTGGATGCCCGTAGATCTTTATACAGGTGGCGCCGAGCATGCCACGATGCACCTTCTTTATGCCCGCTTCTTTATTAAGGCTATCAGGGATATCGGGATAGTAAAATTTGATGAACCGTTTACGCGCCTGTTTAACCAGGGCATCATTGTATGCCAGGGTGAAAAGATGAGTAAGTCAAAAGGCAATGTGGTGAACCCTGACGAGTATGTTTCTGACATCGGCGCCGATGCCGTCCGCGTTTATCTGATGTTTGTAGGTCCGTGGGAGCAGGGCGGCGAGTGGAATGATAACGGTATTATCGGTATGGGCCGGTGGTTGAAAAGGGTCTGGACCCTGCTATCAGTCCAATATCAGGAGAAGCAGCTTGACGCGGATGCGCAGAAAGAATGGCTGAGGGTCATGCACAAAACGATTAAGAAGGCCACAGAGGATATGGAACGTTTCCGTTTCAACACTATGCTGGCGGCTTTGATGGAATACAGCAATATGTTGACCAGGGTCCAGGAGAACGGGTCTATAAGGAGCTCGGTGTGGGATGAAGCGGCCAGGACGCTGCTGCTGCTACTGGCTCCTTCCGCGCCGCATATGACTGAAGAACTCTGGCAGCAACTCGGCTACAAGTATAGTATTCACAATCAGTCCTGGCCGAAATGGGACCGGGAACTTGCTGCCGATGAAGAAACCACACTGGTTATACAGGTCAATGGTAAGCTCAGGGATAAGCTCTCCGTCCCGGTCAATATCACGGAGGAAAACGCCAGGAAGCTGGCCTTTGAACAGGAACGCATAAAAGGCTACGTTGAAGGTAAAAGTATTGCCAAGATTATCTATGTGCCCGGCAAGCTCTTAAATATAGTATTAAAATAAGGCGTCAGGATCTGGACTTTTGCGGAAATATATCGGATTTGTGAGGTGAAAACATGCTGGAATCATTATTAACAGACAGGCAGAGGGCTCTGAGGGAAGAGGTAAGAAAATTCGTTAAGTCTGTGCCGAAGCAATTGCTCTTAGATATGGATGCTGATAAGGTGAGATACCCGCGTGACTACGTGGTCAGCCTTGCCACCAATAAACTGTTGGGACTGAGATTTGACCCGGCATACGGAGGAAGGGGTTTGAAGTGGGTTGATGAGATAGTTGCGCTGGAAGAGATAGGTGTCCTGGGGATGTCATTGGCCTGCCTTTTTTCTCTGGTTGGTATAGTTGGTGAAGCGCTCGATGTATTTGGATCGGACCAGCAAAAAAAGAAGTACCTGGAGCCCCTGCTCAAGGGGAAGATTTTCTGTGCCGAAGCCTTGACCGAACCGCGGGGAGGTTCCGATTTCTTTGGGGCAACCACAACCGCGGTGCAGGAAGGTGACCACTTTATACTGAACGGGCAAAAAAGATTTGTGGTTGGTGCGGACGGGGCCGATATTTTCCTGGTCTACGCACGTACTGAGGGCACGCCGGGGAAATCGATAAGCGCCTTCATTGTTGAGAGGGATATGGGTGTTGAGGCTAAATATATTTATGGATTGCTGGGCACCAGGGGAGGTGGCGCCGGCCGGCTGGTATTTAAAAATACCAGGGTCCCCAAAGAGAACCTGGTTTTGGGTTTGAACAGGGGCGCGGATGTGTTCAATCAAATGATGATCCCTGAGAGGATGACGTCCGCGGCGGGTGTGGTGGGACTGGCCAGGGCAGCTCTTGAAGTGGCGGCAAAATACAGTGACAAACGGAAAGCTTTCGGCCGTAAAATACGTGAATTCGAGGGCGTTAGTTTCAGGATAGCCGACAGTGTAACCAAGCTTGATGCCGCCAGCACCCTGGTATACGGTGCTGCTACCGCTGTAGACGCTATGGGAAGCACGGGTTACTCGCGAAGGCTGGTATCTGAAGCCAAGAAATTTGCCACCGAGGTGGCCTGGGAGATCATTAATAATGCCATGCAGGTAGTGGGTGGCATAGGTTACACAAATGTATATCCTCTTGAGAAAATGCTCAGGGACGCCAGGCTTTCGATCATCTGGACGGGCACCAGCGAGATTATGAATCTCATCATTCAGCATGAATACTACCGGGAAACCCTGGCCGCGGCTGAAAAGGTGCGCAATGTAGAGGATGACGCGCAGGAAGCTCATGCCGCTGATGAGAAAATATATGAGTGAAGCCGGTTCCCCGTAACGATCGGTTGGCGGCTATGGATTCAAGGAATAGTATTCATGAGAATATCGCTGAATTGCGCGGCCGCATCGCCCGGGCATGCCGGAGAAGTGACCGGGATCAGTCAGCCGTAAGAATTATAGCTGTCACCAAGAACTTCTCTCAGCAGGCAATACGTGACGCGATAAGTTGCGGATTAACTGATTTCGGTGAAAACAGGGTGCAGGAAGCAACTGCCAAGCTGGAGCAACTGGCAGATTGCCGGTCCGCTTTCAAACTCCATTTTATCGGGCATTTGCAATCCAACAAGATCGGGGACGCGCTTGAGATCGTGGACATCATACACAGTGTCGATACATTGCGCCTTGCGCGTTTGATAAATGAGAGGGCCGTTAGGAAGGTGCCTGTATTTATACAGCTTAATATTGCAGGTGAAGGCACTAAATTCGGCTTTGGCGAGGATGAATTGGACAGTGCGATCAGCTCAATTTGCAACTTGCCGAATTTGGAGCCCTTGGGTTTAATGACTATCGCGCCTCAGGCTGACGACGCGCAGGAACTGAGGCCGCTATTTGCAGGGTTAAGAAAACTCAATCGAGCCTATAATCTCAGGGAGCTTTCCATGGGCATGAGCGATGATTTTGAGGTTGCCGTTGAGGAAGGTGCAACCATGGTGCGGATAGGCCGGGCTATTTTTGGCGAAAGGAGTTGAATTATGAAAGTTGCGATAGTCGGCGGTGGAACCATGGGCAGAGCGGTGGTACAGAGCATGCTCAGGAAGAGACTGGCCGGCAAGCAGGACATCATTGTCAGTGATGTATCGGCGCAAAGCCGCGATTACCTGTCTAAAAAATATGGGATACCGGTAACCGCTGATAACAGCCAGGCTGTAATAGGCGCGGACGCAGTTGTCCTTGCCGTGAAACCGCAGGAACTCGTTGCGGTGATGAAGCAAATAGCGGGGCAATTGAAATCGCAATTGGTGATGTCGATAGCGGCCGGGATAAGCCTCGAGTCACTTTGCCGTCATCTGGATTACAGGCTGGTGGTCAGGGCTATGCCGAATACACCGGCACAGGTGGGCAAAGGTATGACGGCCTGGACGTCGACCGGGGAATTATCCGGGCCGCAGCATGAGATGGCCCGTTCTATCCTGGCTGCGATGGGCGCCGAGCAGTATTTTGCGGATGAAAAATATATCGACATGGCTACCGCAGTGAGTGGCAGCGGGCCCGCGTATGTTTTCCTTTTTATTGAATCTCTGATTGATGCGGGTGTCCATATCGGGTTGCCGAGGAGTGTTGCCAGTAAGCTTGTAATCGAAACAATCGTGGGATCCGCTGAAGTTATGAAAAAAATGGCCGTGCACCCGGCAGAATTGAAGAACATGGTTACTTCACCGGGAGGCACTACCGCTGAGGCGCTGCTCAACCTTGAAATGGGTGGATTCAGATCACTGATAATCAACGCGGTGACCGCCGCTTATCAAAAAGCTAAGGCCCTGGATAGTAAATAGCGGGGTATGCCTTAGCGGTTCGCATCAATTTGCCGCCGGCTTGCGGCAGTAAATGGCTGTGCTCTTGGGAACTATACGGTTCAGCCCGTTTTCAAACCATCCCGTATATTTATGATGCGTGTAAATATCCCAAACCAGGAATTTGTTATATAGAGAAGGTATTAAGGCCTTTTCGTTCTTCAGTCCGAAAAGGCCTTTGGACCACCAGTACATGGAATGCAATGCGTGTTTATAGCGTATGGCATATACTTCCAGGTTAAATTTCCTCAGCAACTCCAGGATATCCTGCTGTTTGTATATCCTGATATGTCCACCCGAGGTCTTGTGATAATCGTCAGATATCTTCCAGCATACCGACTCTGCAAAATGGGAGGGCACGCTGACTGCCATGATACCACCGGGCTTGAGCACACGTGTTAATTCAGACACCGCTTGAAAATCGTCCGGTATGTGCTCCAATACCTCCGAACAGATAACTTTATGAAAAAAGGCGTCGTCGAACGGCAGCCTGGTTATGCTGCCTGACACCAGGTGCCAGGGGCCCGCCGATTCCCCTTTTATATCCATCTGGTACAGCATGCACCTGGCGTTCTGAAGGCTTTTCACATCGAGGTCAAAGGCAACCGATGCCCCTTTGTTCACCTTGCACACCTGCCAGATATGCCGGCCGGCCCCGCATCCGGCGTCCAGAATAAACTCACTCCCGTTGATCTTTAACAGATCAAGGTCAATAGTCAACATATGAAATTTAAATGGATGTAGCCCGAGCTAAGCTTTAGGCGTTTTACCCGGGTGTAATTTCTTCCATTTG
>CAIMUM010000176.1 GCA_903844685.1 uncultured Dehalococcoidia bacterium | reverse complement strand
GAGGCGCACAGATATGCCAACCGAGATGTCGGACGAGGAGATCCGCAATTTAGCCATCCAAAGAGTAAGACGCAAGAGAGGTTTTTTCTCTCACCTGACAGTATATTTAGTTGTGAATGCAGTCCTGTGGTGTATGTGGGCACTATCTTCCAGCGCGGGATACGGGTGGGGGATGCACGGCGCAGCTTATCCCTGGCCGGTCTTTATAACCGTGTTCTGGGGGATGGGACTCATCTTTCACGGCCTGAGCGTTTTTGCCTTCCACGGCGGCTGGGAGCAAAAAGAGATCAACAAGGAAATCAAGCAGATCAAGAAAGACAACAGTTAAGTTGATACCAGCGTTTTAGTGGACGGCGCCGCTGAATTTTATTAGTATGGCCTCGACGATATCGGGGTTGCCGCCGTTGTTCTTGACCGAAGCGTCGCGTATCTTGCGGCACAATGTAATAAGCTGCTTACGTTCAGAAAAAGATAATAGGCCGTAGATTTTCTCTATCAGCCTGCTTATCTGCGGATCGATCTCAGCCAGCAATTCCTGCCCCTGCTCCGTCAGGCTGACCTTGACCATGCGCCTGTCCACGCGCGAGCGGCGCCTCCTGATCAACCCCCGCTTCTCGATCACGTCGATCAAAATACTTATCGACGTGCCCTCGATGGTCAGGTATTTGTTCAGCTCCGACGGTGACATCGGCGCGCCGAGGGTCATCAGCGTCTGCAGGATGATCCACTGTGAATAGGTAAGTTTATACGGGTCCAGCACCTTCATAAAGGCCTTGTGCCAGTTTACGAAAGCCTGTGAAAGGACAAGTGACGCTACATTAATGTCCGCTCCATCCACCCCTTTCCCGGGCTTTGCGCCGCCCCGTTTATCCGCATCAACAACTGTATCCTTCACCATCTCTATACCCTTGCGTATAGTATATATGTTACATGACATCTTGACAAAAATATATAATCATGCAATTATAAATTGTCTAATTACATTACCGGTCCATCACCTGTAAATCAGGCAAAGAAAAAGGAGGTATGATACCAGCATGGAACAGAAACCTACTAATCTGAAACGCGGACTCACACTGGTTACGCTCTTCACTTTGCTGACCGGCGCCATGGTCGGCATGGCCTGGGCAGTGCTGGCCAACGTCATACTGGACCGCGGCGGTCCTGCCAGCATCCTGTCTCTAATTGTAGCCGCGGTATTTACCCTGTTCGTCGGGCTGTGCTTCGCCGAACTCTGCTCGATGATGCCGGTGGCCGGCGGCGCATATATCTATGTCCGCAGGGCCATGAATAAATTCGGCGGGTTCACCGCCGGCTGGCTGCTGGTGCTGGCCTACGCGGCCATGATGCCCGGCGAATGCATCATCATCGGCAAGCTGTTCGCCGGCATTATACCGGGTGCGCCGGTTGCGCTGATAGGCGTGGGTGCGGCGATATTATTTACGGCCATCAACCTGGTGGGCATCACTTTCTCTGGCATGGTGCAACTGATACTCACCGTGATCTTATTCGCAGGCATGTTTATCTATGCCATACCCGGGTTGGGCCAGATAGATGCCGCCAACCTCATGCCGTTTTTCGGGCGCGGCGTTGCCGGCATGTTCCTCATGGTGCCCATCTACTTCCTGGCCTTCATGGGCTACGACATACTGCCGCAGGCGGCCGAGGAAGTTAAGTCGCCCGTGCGCAAGATGGTTTTTGTCATCCCCCTCTCGATAGTCTTTGTGCTGCTTGCCTACCTGGCGG
Organism: uncultured Dehalococcoidia bacterium; assembly: GCA_903844685.1. Taxonomy (GTDB): domain Bacteria; phylum Chloroflexota; class Dehalococcoidia; order GIF9; family UBA5629; genus CAIMUM01. The sequence goes on along the minus strand of CAIMUM010000176.1, from coordinate 1,026 downwards.
TTGCTATCACCAATACGGGCGTACTCCCCTGGGAGAGCATAGCTAAAAGCACGGACCCTGTGCCGATCATGCCCATTGCGACTAAACTGCTCGGCCCGTCCGGCCCGGCTATCATCATCATCGCCGGCATCTGCGGCCTGGTGACCACGCTCAACGGCTTCGTGGTGGGCGCATCAAGGCTGATGATGGCCATGGCCAAGGATAACGAGCTCCCGAAGTTTTTTGCCACTGTCAACAAGCGCTTCGGCGTGCCGCATTGGTCGATTATCTTCGTCGGCGTCCTGGGAATTATCGGGAGTTTCGTTCCGCAGCTCATCGTGCTCTTCGATACCGCTGCCTCAGCCGTGTTGGTAACCTATGCGCTGACCGCCGTTGCCGTGATCGTACTGCGCAAGAAGGAACCCAATATCGAGCGCCCTTACAAGATCCCCTGGGGCAACCTGATACCCATCCTCGCCCTCATCGGCGTCGTTCCCACTTTCCTCGTTTCACTGGGCATACTGACCACGGAAGCATTGATCGTCTTCGTGGCGTGGTTCGTCATCGGCGTCATCTACTACCTGCTCTTCCGCAGGAAGATGGCCTGACAGGAGTAAGAAGTAATTACCGGCCGCGGCGGGCAGCATTCATCGGCTGATAGATCCTGCCCGGCGGCCCAAGGCGGTTAATCATGAGCGTTAAGCCACTCAGCGGAATCAAGGTACTCGACCTGACCTGGGTCTATGCCGGTCCCTTCGCCACCCAGATACTGGGCGACCTGGGCGCAGAGATAATTAAAATTGAGGCGGCGCCGGTGGGAGATAAAACGCGCATCATGCCACCTTTCAAAAACGGCTATAGCGGGTATTTCGCCACTCTCAACCGGGGCAAGAAATCCCTGGCGCTCAACCTGAAAAGCGCTAAGGGCCGGGAACTCTTCCTCGAACTGGCCCGCAAGGTCGACGTGCTGACCGAGAACTTCGCGCCGCGCGCGCTGGAACAGCTCGGTTTGGGCTACGAAGATGTTAAGCAAGCCAACCCCCGCAT
>CAIMUM010000175.1 GCA_903844685.1 uncultured Dehalococcoidia bacterium | reverse complement strand
TGCCCATAACCAGGAGTGCCGTGCTGGTGCTGAATATCATGGCGCTGCCAAGTCCCTGGATTGCCCGTGATATTATCAGCATAGTTATGCTGCCGGGGATAGCTGCCATTATTGCAGAGAGGATATACACAGCGAGCCCGGACAGCATCATTTTTTTCATTCCGTGAATATCGGCAAATCTGCCCAGCGGCACCAGGAATATAGCGGTAGCCAGCAGAATGGAAGTTGCCACCCAGCTAAGGCTGATGGCATCGGCGCTGAACTCCTCGCCGATGGCTGGCAATGCAATATTGATAGCAGACGTGTTAAAAGGGGTTATGAAAGTGCTGATGCTGGTGACGACCAGTAAAACTGTGCTGTGCACGGCCGGGTGATCGGTTGGCTGGAGGTTGTTGTTTGAGTTAGAGTCAGGTTGCATACGTGGTGATAATGATACGCAAATGGACGTTATCTAGACAAATTGATAAGTTATTAGCGTTAAATACGTATTTCATCATATCCAAACAGCTTACAATGCGAATGTATGTAAAGTTGAAATGTCAGTGTGTAAGCTCAACCCCTTGACATGTCCGCACATCGCTTATATTATTTGGTTGAAGGTGACGGATATGAAAAATCGTAATTTGGTATTTGGTTTAATGCTGGTTATCTGCATTGCGCTGGCTATTTCGACAGGCTGTGAAAGCTTACATAATAATAGTCTTGTCTCTTTATGTCCACTTAATAACACTGTCGCTCAGTACAGGACCGGGGCCGACCCGGTGACCGGGCGCAACGGGCAGGTTGATCTTGCATGGGAACAGCTCTGCTTGGCCACGGGCTATGAGCTTCAGATAGCTAAGGACAAAGACTTCACCCTCAGGATCAATCCCGAGATCAGTTCCTCTGGTCATATTGCTGCTGTCACCGGTGCTATTTACTTGAATATGGACGAGACCAACATGACTAATCCGGCAGCCTGGATAGCTCCCGGAGCATTGCCTGAAGCCGGGGCTATTTATTGGTGGAGGATACGGGTTTATAAATCAGCCACCGGTCAGTTGGCCTGGAGCCCCTGGAGTGAAGCCCGCAGCTTTATCATCAAACCCGGATTCATCATCACTACTCCATATTATGGTGCGATGCTGCTAAGCCCGGCCAATGGCTGTGTTGGCTGTAAGGTAAAACCTGTTTCCTTCTCGTGGAGCCCCTACCAGGATGCCACAAAATATCAGATCGACTTGGCCAAGGATCCCGAGTTTAAGCAGATGGTTGTGACCGCCACAACTTCAACTACTGCCTACGAATATAGCGGCACGCTCGACTACAGTACCAACTATTTCTGGCGTGTCAAAGCCATTGAGATAAACAGCCAGCCGATTCCCAGCGATTGGTCTGCCACGTTCAGCTTCCAGACTGCGTCAGCACCGGCGACTCCGGCAGCCGCCCCTGCCGAACCAGCCACGCCCGTATGGGTCTGGGTTATCATTGCCATCAGCGCTATCCTGGTTATCGTCACCCTCATACTTATCCTGAGGACTCGCCGGTCTTAATTTACTTTGGCTCCGGGCATACATGCACTTATGGTTCAGCAGCCTACTGGTTGTGCTGCAACTAAATTGTGACATTAGCTATTGGCTTCGCCAGGTTGAATCAAAACAGTAAATTGGCAATGAGGATTTACAGGTATGCATATATTAGGTATATCAGGCTCTCCCAGAAAGGGAAATACCGAATGGATGGTGGCGAGGCTATTGGATGTGCTGGCTGAAAGCGGCCACAGCACGGAGATCATTCTTCTCAGGAAATTGAATATTCGTAACTGCAATGGCTGCTTGGCCTGTGACATTGGGGGAAAAGACCGCAAAGGCGTCTGTAAAATTCGTGATGATATGCAGGATATTTACCCGAAGCTGATTGAGGCTGACATAATTATCCTTGGTACGCCTGTATATTTTGATATGCTCTCGGGCATGCTAAAGAATTTCATGGACAGGACCTGCGCCATCTGGCCTAAGTTGGAGGGTAAGAAACTAGCTGGTATAGCTGTTGCTGAAGAAGGCATCGGAAAAGCTGTGGACAATTTAAAAACGTACGCCAATATTTGTAGCATGGAATGGGCTGGTCAGGTAACCGCCCTCGCTAAATTGCCCCGTGCTGTTGCCGGTGACGCTGCCTTAAACGCAAGAATCAGGAAACTGGCCAAAAAATTAGACGATCAACGATATTAATTGAATACCCGCAGTTTACTTCAGCCCCTTTATTTCATCCATCGCTAGTTTGAGAAGTGGCGTATCTGTTGAGTTGTTGATCGTTGCCTGGAAATCGGCTATCGCTTTCTCTTTCTGTCCGGATACTACGTAGCAGAGGCCGCGGTAATAATGGCCTTCTGCATTTTCTCCGTCAAGCTCAACAGCTTTATTCAGGTTGGGCATTGCTTTATCGTAATCCTTTACTGCGTAATAGCTGGCTCCGAGGTGTGCGTAAATATCGCTGCAGTCGGCGACTATGCCAAGCGCTCGGCTCAGGTCATCGATGGCCTGGTTATAATTTCCCATTTTGAAATAACACCAGCCGCGGCTGTCCCAGATGTGCGCATTATTGGGGTCA
>CAIMUM010000174.1 GCA_903844685.1 uncultured Dehalococcoidia bacterium | reverse complement strand
CTCAGCAAACCAAAATGGCTGAAACCTCTGTTCCCCTGGCAACAGCAATCTATCGAAGTCAAGGACGCCGGGCACTTCATCCAGGAGGACGCCGGCCAAGAGGTAGCACAACGGATCGTAGAGTGGATGCGGCTTTACTGAGATGTTTAGCCGTACCCGGAGCCATTAATATATTCATTCGATATGCAACTAAATAGAGCAGGTTAAAACGGGAGGTAAAGGTATGTCAGAAAAATTAGTGGTTACACAGGAGAAGGAAATCCTAAAGTTGCTTTTCAACAGGCTAGATTTCTTTAATGCCTTTGATTTAGAAACGATTGAGCGCCTGGCGAAGTTGCTGATCGGCATAGCAGTTGATAATAGAGTAAGAGGAGTCGTAATTTCGGGCCATGGGAAGGCCTTTTGCGCCGGCGGTGACCTGAAATGGGTGCTTGACTCTCCACTTGGACCCTCCGCCGCCTTACACGGACTGGCGGCCAATTTCCATCTGGCGATCCTGGAGATACGCCGAATGAACAAACCTGTCATTGCCGCCATCAATGGCATAGCAGCCGGCGGCGGCTTCTCCCTGGCACTGGCCTGTGATTTCAGGGTAATGGCCAGGTCCGCCACCCTCAGGCAGGCCTACACCTCAAACGGATTATGCATAGACGGCGGCGGCACCTTCACATTACCCAGGATGGTAGGTCTGGCAAGGGCAATGGAGATTATCGCTTTCGACTCCCCGATTTCCGCTGAAAAAGCTTTAAATTGGGGGCTGGTGACCGAGGTCGTTGAAGACGGCCATGCCCTTGACCGGGCCGTTGAAATGGCCCGCGAGTTGTCCGGGCATTCACTCAAATCCTTTGGATGGTCGAAGCAACTGCTGACCGATTCCTTCAACAACGCTTTCGAATCCCAGTTAGAACAGGAGCGAACCGGAATTTGCAGTTGCGCTGACCACTATGACGGTAAAGAAGGGTTGAAAGCTTTTGCAGAAAAACGTAAACCGGTTTTCACGAATAAGTAGTTGCCGGCACATTTATTACTGTAAAATATTTCAAAATGACGCTGCAAACTGTTTTCACGGGCCGGGAATAAATAAGTTATAGACCCTGGTATGTCAATACGATATAAGGAGGTTGGATATGCTGGACGAACATAAGACGGACCTGGTGCAGACGTTTATGGACGCCTGGAACAGGCAGGATGTGGAGAAGGTAGCTGGCTGTTATGCCGAAGACCTGGCTTACATTGACCCGAACACACGCGGCGAAATAGCCACGCAGCAGGCTCTGCGGCGCTACCTGACCAAACTGTTTTCCCTATGGAAAATGCATTGGTCCGTGCGAGATATCCACGTTTTTAAAGACATAGACGGCGCAGGCGCCAGGTGGCACGCCACTTTTCAGGTGGCCGCAGGTGGAAAGGTGGTGGAAACGGACGGCATGGATTTCATTCTTTTCGAGGGCGATAAAATTAAGCGCAACGAGGTCTACTTCGACCGTACCGCACTGGCTGCCCTGTTAATAAAATGACTCCAGACCCGATAATTGGCACAACCATACCGGGTTAGTCAGCAGCGAACGCTGCCGATTCGATGAACTTGTACTCGCAAAATAAACTTCAAGAGAGGATATGATGGCAATAAGTGAAGATACCTGGAAACTGGTGCAGAAGCACCTCGGCTATACAGATGAGGAAATGAGAATCTTCCGGGCTGATCCCAGGAACGGGGACGCATTATCCAAGACAATTCCCATGCTCGATAAGACTATTGTAGCTGAGGTCTTGGAATCACACGGATGCGACAGCGGGCACAAGGTCGGTGACAAAATCTATTTCGATGGCCGCGGCATCAGCCTGTTGACTGGATTGGGGCCCAGCAGAATCTGCATTTTTGCACTGCACTCGATCGCCCTGGCCATGCCTGCGGTTGCCGAGCTGTTTTACGCAGGTGTCGACCCCAATCAGATGAGGCTCAAGCGTTTCGGCTGTCCAGACGTAGGGATAAAATGCGGCGGCTGGGGCCATGTTGTCATGGAAATAAAGATGGAGGATAGGAAAAGTACCGGGTAGGTTTTGCCGCCGCTGCACTCGCACCCCCTGCGACACCTTGCCATTTGACATTAGCACATTTGTTCTATTATAATACCGGCGCATCGGCAGGCGAGGGGGTGATGCGCGGTGTCCAGATATATTAACGAACCGATAACCGTCCATGTAAACCAGGAGCTAAGGCCGACCGCCTTCATCTGGCGCAAGCGTCTCTACAGGATATCCGAGATACTCACATGGTGGCGCGAGGCCGCGGACTGGTGGAACGGCGAACCTGTAAAAATGCTCATCCGCGTCACCACCGAGCGCAGTGGCCCGGCCACTTTCGAACTCTGCAGGCACGGCGCGGACTGGTCACTGCACCGCCTTCTCGACTGAATCCCGGGGGCACATGCATGTCCTTCATACATCTTCACGTCCATTCTTATTACAGCTTTCTCGACGGCGTTGCCGGCCCGGCGGACCTCGTTGAGAGGGCCAGGCATTTCGGCATGCCGGCGCTGGCGCTCACCGACCATAACCGCCTGACCGGCGCCATCAGGTTCTACGACGCGGCCAAAAAGTCCGGCATCAAGCCCATCATCGGCGCCGAGGTCGATATAGAGGGGAGCTTCCACCTGACACTGCTCTGCAAGGACCAGGCGGGCTATTCGAACCTCTGCCGGCTGCTTACCGCCATGCACTGCAGCAAGCAACGCGCCGGGCCCACCGCCACGCGCGGCTTGCTGGCCGCTCACCACAGCGGCCTGATTGCCCTTTCCGGCTGCAGGCGCGGAGAGATCCCTTCGCTCCTCTGCAAGGGAGACAGGCGCGGCGCCGCACTGGCCTCCGGCTTCTACCGCGAGGCCTTCGGCGACGATTTTTTCATCGAGCTCACCCGCCATCCGGCCAGGGAAGGCGCGCCTCTATGTTACCTTCTCTCCGATTTCGCGCGCGGGCAGGGTATACCCGCCGTAGCCACCAATAACGTGCACCACATCACCATGCGTGACTACCGGGTCAGGGAACTCCTCAACGCCATCGGCCTAATCATGCCCGTCGCGCACCTGCCCGAACCGCGTACGGTCGAGCAGTATTTCAAATCTCCCGCGGAGATGCAGCGCCTCTTCAAAGACTTCCCCGGCGCGGCCGACATGTCGCTGGAAATAGCCTCGCGCTGCAACCTCGAGCTCGAACTGGGCAGGTCTCGTTTCCCCAAATTCGACCTCCCTGCAGGGCAGAGCGCAGCTGGCTTCCTGCGCCGGCTGGCCATGTCCGGCGCAGAGCGTAAATACGGCACGCTGACGCCCGGACTGTCGGCCCGCCTGGAGATGGAACTCACCACCATCGGGACGCTCGGTTTCTGCGGCTATTTCCTGGTGGTGTGGGACATCGTGCGCTGGGCCAGGGAACGCGGCATACGCTGCCAGGCGCGCGGCAGCGCCGTGGACAGCCTGGTAGTCTACGTCCTGGATATCAGCACCGCCGACCCCGTCCACTATGACCTGCTCTTCGAACGCTTCATGCACCCGCTGCGCAACGAGCCGCCCGACATCGACCTGGATGTCGACCGCCGCCGCCGTAACGAGGTGCGCGATTATATCTGCCAGAAATACGGCGCAGAGAACGTTTCCTGCGTGGCGACCATCAACACCTACCTGGCACGCGGCGCCATCCGGGATGCCGGCAAGGCGCTGCAGGTACCGCAACCCGTTATCGAAGAGGCCTGCAAGGGCATACACTGGCTCTCCGCCTCAAAGCTGATCGAGAAGGCGCAGACACTGCCGGAGCTCAAGGACAGCACCGTGTACAAAAGGCCTGAGCTCAAGGAATTTTTCAGGCTGTGCGCCGCCATCGATCATTTCCCCAGGCACCTCTCGGTTCACCTGGGCGGCCTTCTCATCGGCGACGGCCGGCTGTCGGACCTCGTACCGCTCGAACCCTCCAGCGGGGGCGACATCATCAGCCAGTATGACAAGGACGATATCGAAAGGCTGGGACTGGTCAAGATGGACCTGCTGGCCCTGCCCACCATCACGGTCATCGAGCAGGCAGTGCGCAGCATCAAGGGTAACCGCGGCATAGATATCGACATCGACCGCATACCGCGCGACGACCCGGCCCCCTTCGCCATGCTGCGCGAAGGCAAGACCATCGGCGTCTTCCAGCTTGAATCCCCGGCGCAGCGCGAGATGGCAGGCAGGCTGCTTCCCCGGGATTTCGACGATATCATCATCTCGCTCTCCCTGGTGCGCCCCGGTCCGCTCAAATCCAGTATGGACAAGACCTACCTGGCGCGCCGCCACGGGCAGGAGCAGGTAAGCTACCTGCACCCGGAACTGGAGGGGGCGCTGGGGGAGACGCTGGGCGTTATCCTCTACCAGGAACAGGTGCTGCGCGTGGCTCACGACCTGGCGGGCATGAGCTACGCCGGGGCCGACGGCTTCCGCCGCGCCATGACGCACGACCGCACACAGGAGGAGATGGATAAAATGCGTATATCCTTCATCAACAACGCCATGAGGAAGGGGGTCAAGCGCGGCGTGGCCGAGGAGGTCTTCGGGCAGCTCGCCGCCTTCGCCGCCTACGGCTTCTGCAAGGCGCACGCCGCAGCCTACGCCGTGCTATCCTACCAGACACTCTGGCTGAAATGCCATTACCCCGCCGAATTCTTCGCCGCCGTACTCTCCAACCAGCCCATGGGCTACTACCCGCCGCGCGTGCTGGCCGCCGAGGCCCGCCGCAGCGGCGCCGCCATCCTGCCGCCGGACGTGAATAAATCCACTGACCTCTACACGGTGGAAGGAGACGCAATCCGGGTCAGCCTCAGCCAGGTCAAGGGCATCAGCCGGGAGGCCGTCGCTTCGATTATTCAGCGCAGGGGCGAGGCCGGCTTCACCTCGCTGCGTGACTTCGTCCTGCGCGTGGAGGCCAGCCAGCCTGTCATAGAGAACCTGACAAGGGTGGGGGCACTCGACGCCTTCGGCAGCCGCGGGGAGATGCTGGCGGAGCTACCCGGTCTCCTGCAACTCAAGCGCAGGAAGGCAGGGGCAGGGATGGATCTCCAATACCATGAGATTGCCGCGGCCTGCGGCGCCTTCGATTCGCAGGCCGCGAAGCAATCCTCCTCACCCTGTCATCGCGAGCCCGAAGGGCGTGGTAATCTGTCCGCAGCGAGTAGATTGCTTCGTCACTGCGTTCCTCGCAATGACATTTTTGTACGTACCGATCCGGGCACCAAAGAGAGGCTGCTGGCCGAGCGCGAACTCCTCTCCCTCGACCTTTCGGCACACCCGCTGGACTTCTGTAACCTTGAGGACGGATTTATCCGCATAAAAGACCTGCCGGCGCTGCCCACCGGTCAGGTTGTGAAAATCGCCGGATCTGTCATACGTTACCAAACTCCGCCCACGCGCACCGGCAAGCGCGTGGTGTATATCATCATGGAGGATGGCAGCGGCGTGGCCGACGTCACCGTCTTCAGCGACGTGCAGGAGAAATGCGGCAGCGTGCTCTTCCGGACAGCCTGGCTGGAGGTGCGCGGCAAGATCCAGCGCCGGGGACCAAAATCGCTCTCCATCATCGCCGATGAGTTGAGGCCGCTGAAAACACGCTAACCCTTGAGGACAAAAAAACAGGGAGCGACCGCGTGCCGGCGCCCCCTGCCGTGGGAGGAGAACCGCAGAGCCTTAAATCATACGGGTCACTAACACCATCGAGCAGATAATCAGCATTCCACAGAATACCATTGACCAGAAGAGAGCCTGCGTCTTCCAATCCGCCTTAGCAGTTCTAATCATCAATTTCATCTGTGTCATTGCTCTTCTCCTGATTTTATTTTCCCGACGCGATAATTCTAAACCCTTACTTCTGTTTAAACAATAGCCCACCGGTATTGTTTTGTCTGTGACCTTAGTACTATATGGTAAGAAAAAGGTAGTAGTCCCCAGGTATGACGGACTACTACCAATGGCTGAGGCGGGTAGACCCACCTGCTATAAGAACTTGGGGATTATGGCCGGTACCATACGTAGCTCAGGGTAACCTCCTGATTCTGGAAGCTGGGGATATAGCGGTTATACATTACCGTTTCTCCGGGAGGTATCTGGTCGGCGATAGTAACGCTGGCGCCGGTGCCGGCCGCCACAATTTTAACGTCTTTGAGGTACCACGATTTATCCGTGTTGGTTACGCTGCCATTGACAACCAGCGCATTAACGTCGGAATACCGGTATAAGTCGCTCTGGTTCGACCATGCAATGGCTGATTGCCCGGGAGGCGTGGATGACAGCACGGGCGCCGGTTCCGTTCCGGGCGGGATGTTGGCCCCCTGCAGGATAGTGAGATAAACCGGCAGGTAAATCGGACTGTTCAAGGCCCCGTCTGCCGAAATGGTAACAATGCCGGTATAGGAACCGGGGGACATGCCGGTAGCGTCCACGTCAACCATGGCAACCACGGTCTGGGTTCCTATTTGGTTTGCCGCCGGCTGCAGCACGATCCACTGGGAATTATCGCTCATCGACTGGTTCATGATGCCGCCGCCCTGGTTTGTTACTGAAACAGCCTGCTCAAGCAGCGGCCCCTGCCCGGGCCCGACCGTGAAAACAAGCTTATCCGGCCTGGTTACCAGCACAGGCACCGCCGGCGCCGGCGCAGACTCCGGCTGGCCGCCGGGCAATATACAGGAAAAAGACGGGATACTTAATGCCAAACTCAGGACAGCAACCATGGTAAAAAGGTGTCTTTTACACATTATCATTCTCCCCCCTTAACCGTTAACCTATTTCCACCGCATTATATACCATGACAGGGCTTTTTTACATAAATCCGAGGCTTGCCTCAGTTCCGGATAATAAACCCGCCCTAATTTTGACATTACAGATCGGCCTATCTATGCTATTAGAAAAAAGTACCGGCCCGAACTTTATATGAAGTATATCAATTTACTGCTGCTGATGCTCCCTTTGCTGACCGTCTTCGCTTCGTGCGTATCCAGGCAGTACCCGGTAACCAGTACTTACCAGGAAACGGCCTACAGGACTGAAAACATCAGCGAAACTTACACGGAGAACGAGACGGCGGTAGAAACCTTATCCGGCCAGTACGAACTGACTCCATTTTATTCATGGTACTCACAAAATATTGCCTTTTCCGGCAAAACCAACGTCTCTTATATAGCCTACGATATTCCGCAAACACCGCCCTACGATAATGTGAGGTTAATAGTTTCAATCTGGAAGCAGCTCCAATACGAACCGGCCACCATCAGTGTGTTCGATATGACACAAGGCGGGCACCTCTCAACACCTGCTCCCGCTACGGATGGAGATACCGGTAAAGGACAGGTCACATGGACATGGATAACCGGTTCT
>CAIMUM010000173.1 GCA_903844685.1 uncultured Dehalococcoidia bacterium | reverse complement strand
CCGAAATCGGTCGTCAGCGTGATGACCCGCGACATTACCACCCCCGCTTTTAAGCTGAGCTGACCCTGACAATGACTATGGAAAGTATAATGAACAGGACCGCGAGCACGATGGTAACCTGGAAGAGCGTTTTCTCCACGCCCCTCCTTGTCCTGTAAACTCCGTCAGCCTGGCCGAATATGCCTCCCAGCCCGCCGCCTTTTACCTGTAAGGCCAGTACTGCTATCAGAGCTACCGCTAAAACTATCTGTGCTATAGTCAGATATACGGGCATACTAATTTCCTCCGAGTTTATCGACGATTATCTTCCTGACTACCGCCGGGTTGGCCTTGCCCCAGGAGGCCTTCATGACCTGCCCGATGAGAAAGGTGAGCGATGCTTCTTTGCCGGCCCGGTAGTCGGCAATTGCCTTATCGTTATCGGCAATAACTTTGTCTACTATTATAGCAAGTTCTCCGCTGTCGCTGATTTGTACCAGTCCCCGCTCGGCCACAACAGCCGATGCCGTTTTACCGCTGGAGAACATCTCCTCGAAGACAGTTTTGGCCAGCGGGCCGCTTAAAGTCCCCCTGTCAACCAGGTCAAGCATCTCCACAAGATGCCCCGGTTTGATATTGCTTGCCTCGATCCTCGTGTTGCTCGAATTCAATAAACGCGTGAAATCACCCAGCAGCCAGTTGCTGATGGTCTTGGCTTTTTTCGGGATATCCTTTTCACCGCCCGATTTGCCTGCCAGGCTGACACATTCTTCAAAATAGTTTGCCAGCGGCCTGGAATCGGTAAGCAACCCTGCATCGTAGGGTGTTAGGCTGTAGCCCGAGACAAACCTGTCGAATTTAGCCTCAGGTAATTCAGGCAGGGCGGCCCTGACCTGCTCAACCATTTCCCTGCTGAAGGCCAGCGGGGGCAGGTCGGGTTCGGGGAAGTAGCGGTAATCGTGCGCATATTCCTTGCTGCGCTGGCTGACCGTAATGCCCTTCTCGTCCACCCAGCCGCGGGTTTCCTGGGCGATCCTGCCACCGGTATCCAGCACCTCGCGTTGCCTCTTCTCCTCGAATTCGAGGGCCCGGTACACGGCGCGGAAGCTGTTCATATTCTTGACTTCTACCTTGCCCAGGAATTCTTTGCTGCCTTCCGGGCGGATGCTGATATTGGCATCGCAGCGGAAGCTGCCTTCCTCCATGTTGCCGGTTGAAACTCCCAGGTACTGCAGGATGGATCTCAGCTTAACCAGGTAAAGGCGGGCTTCTTCGGGAGAGTGCATGTCCGGTTCGCTGACTATCTCCATCAGCGGCATGCCGGCGCGGTTGATGTCCACCAGGCTATAGCTCTCTCCTTCGGGTGTAGTGCGGTGCAGCAGCTTGGCGACATCTTCTTCCAGGTGGACACGCGTGATGCCGACCTTTTTTTTTCTTCCCTCGATGTCGATAACAAGGTAGCCGTTCAAGCTCATCGGCTTGTCGAACTGCGATATCTGGTAGCCTTTCATCAGGTCCGGGTAGGGGTAGTTCTTACGGTCGAATTTGGCATGTTCCGGGATGGAGCAGTTAAGGGCCAGTGCGGTCATGACAGTGAACTCCACGGCCCGCCGGTTGATGGTGGGAAGTACGCCGGGCAGGCCCATGCATACCGGGCAGACATGCGTGTTGGGTGGCGTGCTGGCATAATCGGCGCTGCAGGAACAATACATTTTGCTGATTGTAAGCAGCTGCGAATGCACCTCCAGGCCGATGACTGTTTCGTACTTCACAACGCCGGATAGTATATCAGTATCACATTGATGCTTCAAACTTTTGACATATGAATAAAAAAGTTATATAACTATAACAATTTTAGCCGTTATTAACCGGGATTACTTTGGCAAACAGCGGACTTAAAGAGGAAAAACTCGACTATATTGTGGATGGCCTGCTGCTCTTTTTTCCGCTTTTTTACCGGAGATTGCTAAGGGTTGCGCAATCGAATAAGCGTATCAACCCGATTAACATGCAGTTCCAGGTACTGGCCATAGTTATTAACTCCGGTGAATTGCAGATCTCTGAGATCGGGCGCATATTAGGGGTATCCAAATCCAATATGACGCCCCTTATCGACAAATTGATAGAAAAGGGATACGCTGCACGTTTATCGGACGGTAAAGACAGGCGGGTGATCAGGATAACGGTAACGGAAAAAGGCAGGCGTTTTGTGCTCGGCCGGAAAAGGCTGGCTAAAAATCAAATTAAAAAGAGCCTCTCCGACCTCAGCCTGCAAGAAATAGAAACAGTGTCCGAGGCCATGGAAACATTTAAAAAGGTGATAGTAAAGGTGGGTACCGTTCAATAACATCATTTGTTATAATGTAAAATCTTTTAAAGTTATTACATACCGGGAGCGTCGTGAATATGAAAAAGACATCACTATCAGGGATCGTTACCGTGGTTATCCTTGCAGGCATATTGCTCAGCAGTTGCAGTAGTGTGACTGCCACCGGGGCGATATCTGTGGCGCCCGTCCAGAGAGGCGACCTTGAAGTAAAGGTCAGCGCCGATGGAAATATCGAGATGCCGCTTGCCGTAAACCTTTATTTTGATACCACAATGTTCACACCTCCGTATAGTGGCAGGATCAAGGATATATATGTTGAAAAGGGAGATATAGTCAAGGCCGGCGCGTTGCTGGCCAAGCTGGACGATACGACACAAAAGCTGGCCGTGGAATCCGCCCAGTATGCGCTGGAACTGGCTATGAATAACGTGGTGCAGACCGTGTGCTGCGGGGTGAACCGTGCGCCCGGGTTTTACTGCGATGCAGTGGCCTTTCTCAGGTTTGAATTTGCCCGGAAGGAACTGGAAAGCGCGCGGACCTTTTTTCAGACCGGTAATTACGTGGATGCCGCCACCCAGATATCGCTGGCAAAATTCGACCTTGAAGGATCCAAAAAATTCTACAGTGACCCCGATTACCGCCGGGTAAGGCCTGATTTAATTGATGTTACACAGGCCGCCTATTCAGATTACGACATCGACCTGGCCATCGAGCGTATGTCCGCGGAGATAGATAACCTGTCGGCGCTGCAAGCGCTGATCAAGGCAGGCAGCTATGATGATGCCCTGGCCGGCCTGCAGACGATGCTGGACGAAATGGATGATACCTACAGCGTGGTGAAAAGGCTCAACCATCTGCCTGACAATGCCACTTACCCTGACACCTGCACCAGCTACACCGTGCTCAACGAGGTAATGAATTCGGTCGACCTGCTGCAGGATATCGCACGCCAGAAGGACTTCGATGGGGTTAAATTTGCTGAAACACTTGCTACTGTCCGGCACGACCTGGAACTGAGCGAAAAGATACTGGACGAGAATATCTCTACATACCGCCAGGGCCTCAACATGAAAACACTGCGCGACTACAATATCAATGTTCAGAGTGCCATCATCAACCTGCAGCGGGCCAAGCAGGCCCTTTTGAAAACCGAGCTGCTGGCCCCGTTTGACGGTAAGGTGGTGGATGTCAATCTCAGGGGCGGCGATATGATATCGCAGCGCTACACGGTGACCGGGATACCGATTGATTCATATGTAATTCAATTGGCCAATGTTGATTCCATGAGGATGACCGGCCAGATTGATGAGATCGATATAGTCAAGATTGCCGATAAGCCCTTGGAGGAGTTGACGCCTGTAATATTGGTTGATGCCTTCCCCGGCAAGCAGTTCAAGGGCAAAGTTACTTTTATTTCTCCCTTCGGCCCGACGCAGGCCAGCAGCATCCAGTATTATGGCACCCTTCAGCCCACCGTCTCCACCTACAAAGTTGAGATTGCACTTGATCCCCAGGAAACAGCCTATCTCACCGGCGGTCTCACAGCTACGGCGGAGATCCTGATTGATACGCGTAAGGGCGTTCTCATCGTTCCCAACGGTGCTGTCGGCGGTGGAAACGGGAATTACTCGGTGCGTGTCCTCAAAGATGAGAAAACCGGCGTGATCGAGCAACGTCCGGTCACGGTAGGGCTTCAAAACCGGACGTACACGGAAATAGTGTCAGGCCTTAGCGAAGGCGAGAAAGTTGTGCTTGATAAGGCTGCCGTGCCTGCCAAAGCGCTGCGTAAATAGCAGGATCAAAGGATAGTCATCATATTTATATAAATTCAAGCGGAGGCGATACCTATGGCTGAAAAGTTTTCAGATAGAATAAAATCCGGCCTGTCCACCACGCGGGGCAGGGTTATCTTTATCGTGTCCCTGGTGTTCGTGGTGGGGGTTATAGTAACCTTCGCTCTCCTTGGCTACCAGGGCTACAGGTATGTAAGCACCGACAACGCCCGCATCAGCGCCCCGCTTATCTATGTAACGGCGTTGTCATCCAGCCAGATTATCAGCCTGGATGTGGACCTGGGCAGCTACGTTGAAAAAGGCCAGAGGATCGCCACTATGGGGCTGCCGCGCCCCGCCAGCCCGGTCGACAGGCAGGGTGTAAAGGAGACGCCGATGGGCCGCGCCAGCATCGAATCACCTGTCAATGGGTATGTAGCTGCCGTCTGGTCATATCCCGGGCAAGTCGTCGGGGCCGGTACTTATATAGTGACGCTTTACGATGTTTCGAATACCTGGATAATAGCAAATATATCCGAAGCGGACCTTTACCGTATAGCGCCGGGCCAGGAGGTGGAAGTGACGGTGGACAGCCTGGGTGGAGCCAAGCTACAGGGAAAGGTCGATGGCATAGCTGCTGCTACCGCGGCGACATTTTCACTGATGCCACAGAACAATACTACCGGCAATTTCATTAAAGTGGCACAGGTGGTGCCCGTCATGATTACCGTGGATAATCCTAATAACTATGTCCTCATCCCCGGCACGTCGGTCGAGGTCAAGATAACCACGAGATAGTAAAAAAATAAAATAAATGCCGAGAACGAGCGAATCAAAGGTACTTCTGGTAGCCATAGCCGGAAGCTTCATGGTGATCCTGGACCAGACCATCATGAATGTTGCCTTGCCGCACATCATGGCGGTTTTCAACGAGACTGCCGACCATGCCCAGCTGGTGGTTTCAGCCTACCTGATGGCCACTGCCATCTCCACGCCAGCCGCGGCTTTCCTGGCCGAGCGTTACGGCATTAAAAAAGTCTACATCTTCAGCCAGGCCGGCTTCCTGGTCGGGTCCATATTATGCGGCCTGTCCTGGGATCTTGGTTCGCTCATAACCTTCAGGGTGGTGCAGGGCCTGACCGGCGGATTGCTGAACCCGCTGACCATGACTTTCCTGTTTACGACCGTCCCTCCCGAGGACCGCGGCACTGCCATGGCCATCTTCGGCATACCCATGATGCTGGCCCCGGCTATCGGCCCTACGCTGGGCGGATACATCGTAGATTACTGGAGCTGGCGCATGGTGTTCTATGTGAATATTCCCGTGGTACTGATAGCCATTGCCATGGGCCTTGCCTGGATTCAAGAAACACCGACATTCAATGGAAGCTTTGACTATAAAGGATTTTTCCTGGCCGCCACAGGTTTCAGCGCGATTTTGTACGCCTTTTCATATGCGCCTTCCTGGCATTGGG
Organism: uncultured Dehalococcoidia bacterium; assembly: GCA_903844685.1. Classification (GTDB taxonomy): domain Bacteria; phylum Chloroflexota; class Dehalococcoidia; order GIF9; family UBA5629; genus CAIMUM01. Next base: position 3,044 of record CAIMUM010000173.1, on the reverse strand, counting down.
ATGACTGGCGCATCGTTACCCTGCTGGCCGTGGGCTGCGCGTGTATCTTTACCTGGGCGATCGTTGAATTAAGTGTTAAGAGGCCGCTGCTTGACCTGCATATGTTCAAGAACGGCGGCTACGCGCTGGGTATCGGCCTGACCTTTATCACCACGATCGGGCTATATTCGCTGGTGTTCCTGCTGCCGTTGTTTTTGCAGAACCTGCGGGGCTTCTCCGCGCTGCACAGCGGGCTGATGGTCCTGCCGACGGCCATCGGGTCGATGATCAGTATGCCTTTTGCCGGGCGGCTTTATGACAGGATTGGGCCGCGCGTACCGGCAGTGGTCGGACTAATCGTATTAGGTATAACTTCGGTTTCCCTACAGCTATTGGATGTAACGACCCCGGACGATACCCTGCGGTGGATACTTTTTATCAGGGGACTGGGTATGGGCTTTGCCATGATGACTATCATGACCTACGCCCTTTCCGCTGTCCCGCAGAGGATGACGGCACAGGCGTCCGCCCTGCTTAATGTTTCGCGCACCGTCTTTGCCTCGCTGGGCATCGCCGTATTCGCCACCATGCTCGATACCTTCCAGAAGACCAACCTCTCCATGATGGTTCAGACCATAACGCCCAACTCGGTAATGGGATTGCAGTTGCTCTCTCAGATCCAGGTATACCTGATGCAGACCGGCCTGACATTGCAGGCGGCGCAGCAGGCGGCGGTGGTATTCTTGTACCAGTATGTGAATCTGCGGGCCAGCGTCACAGCCTTCCAGATGGATTACGTGATCAGCGCCGTGGTGATTTTGATCGGCATTATACCGTCCATGTTCCTGCCGTTCGGGCGGGTCAAAAAGGGTAACGGCCCGGCCGTGCCCATGGAATAGGGTCAGCTAAATCCACTTTTTCCTGCGGAAATAAATCAGCATGCCCACGGCCACTGCCAGCATAAATGCCAGTATGCTGGGATAGCCCCACTCGCTCTCTAATTCCGGCATGTTTTTGAAATTCATGCCGTAGAGTCCCACAATAAAGGTCAGCGGGATGAAGATGGTGGCCACCACGGTGAGCACCTTCATGACCTCGTTGGTCTTGTTGCTCATGCTGGATAAGTAGATATCTATCAGGCTGCTGACCATGTCGCGGGTATTTTCTATCAGGTCCATGGCCTCGAAAATGCGGTCGTAAACATCGCGGAAGTAGGCCACGGTTTCCGTCTTGATCAGAGGTGATTCCTTTTTACCCAGGTCGCTGAGAATTTCCCTGACCGGCCAGACGTACTGCCTGAGGTGCATCATGTTTTTCTTGATGCCCTGTATCGAATTCAGCGTATCGCGGGTGGGATTGGCCACCAGTTCGTCTTCCTTGTCCTCTATCTGTTCGCCGAAAGCCTCCACGGTGTTGAAATAATTGTCCACGATGATGTCCATGATGCGGCAGGCCAGGAAGTCGGGCCCCATCTTCCTCACGACGGAATCGGCTATCTTTATTTCATCGCGCAGGGGGCCGAAAAAGTCCCCCGGGCTCTCCTGGAAAGTCACCACGTAATTCTTTCCTAAAATGATGCTCAGCTGCTCGGCAAGTATTGATTTGTCCGCGTGGCTGAATTCCAGCATTTTCAGGATGAGCAGCAGGTAATGCCCGAAATCCTCATGCTTGACCCTGTGCCCGGTGTTGGTTATATCCTGGATGGTTAGGGCATGCAGGCCGAAGATGCTGCCGATTGATTGCAGCAGTTCCAGGTCTTTGACGCCGTCTACGTTGATCCAGGTAACGCCGGCTTTGTCCTTATATTCTTTACAGTCTTCCATGCCCGCGTCAGGCTTGATAAGGAGGCTGTCTTTATCATAGTGGATGATGCTGAGCACTGAAGCCTTATTCTCACTCATGTGCGCCTCCCGGGATTCAGCGTGTTTTGCCCCTTGCCATAGACGCAAATATACCACCAATGCAGAGTGCCGTAAAGATGGCTAAAGCTATTTGCAGGCTGAGGATGAACTGCGGATGGACTTCCGGTGTAACCTGGACGCGCCCCACCAGAAGCGAGATCAGCAGCATGGCGATGCCCAGGCTGAACATCTGGCCGGTCAGGCGCATGGTGGCGAGGGTGGCCGATGCCACGCCAAGGGCATTATTATCCACCGAGCTCATGACGGCATTCACGTTTGGCGAGGAGAAGAGGGCAAAGCCTCCGCCCAGCAATATCTGGCAGGCGATGATATACCAGAGCGCCGTCTCCGTGCCGATAAAGACCAGGAGAAACAGCCCCACGGCTGTGAGCGCCATGCCGGAGGAAGCGAGCATGCGCGGTTCGATCCTGTCTGAGAGCTTGCCTGCCAGGGGTGAAAAGATGGCCTGGACGACCGGCATGGAGACCAGCACGATCCCGGCGCTGCCGGGCGTGAGGCCCCTGATATATTGCAGATAGAGGCTGAGCAGGAAACTGACCGCGAAGGTAGCGCTGTAGTTAATGAAGGCAGCCAGGTTGGAGAAGGCAAATACCTGGTTATTGCGGAACAGCGATATATCCAGGACGGGGCTTCCTGTCACCGTTTCCCATTTAATGAAAGCGAGCAGTGTAACCAGGCCTGCCGCCAGGGCCAGGAAGCCCTGCCAGTCAGGCAGCCCGGAAAGTCCGTAGATAACGGCCACCAGGCCGGCGCCGTAGATAACCGAGCCGGCCAAATCGAACTTCTCTCCGCGCGACTCCGCCCACTCGGACTTCAATTTCAATAGCGTGACAGCAAAGAGCAAGCAGCAGAGCAACGCTATGAGCCAGAAAAGGCTGCGCCATCCCATGTATTGCGTCATCAGGCCGCCGAGGAAGGGTCCCAGGGAGAGCCCGATGTAGGTGACGCCGATATTGATGCCCATGGCGCGTCCGCGCTCACCCGGAGGGAAAACCGACGAGATAATAGCCGTTCCCGTGCCGAAGAGCATAGCTCCGCCCAACCCCTGTATCACGCGGGCGGCGATGAGTACCTCCGCCGACCATGCCAGCGCAGCCATGACCGACGCGACGCCGAAGATGGCGCCGCCCCAGATAAAGACCT
>CAIMUM010000172.1 GCA_903844685.1 uncultured Dehalococcoidia bacterium | reverse complement strand
GGAAAACCTCCTCGTAAAGCTTGGTCAGTTCACGGCAGACCGCTATATTTCTGTCGCCCAATTTTTACAGGACCGCTTCCAGTGAATCGCCTATCCTGTAAGGCGACTCGAAACAGACTATGGTCCTCGGTTCACCACTCACCGATTCCAGCAGACGCCTTTTTTCCCCCTTCTTACGGGGCAGGAAGCCCAGGTAAATAAACTGGTCGGCGGGCAGGCCGGAGGCAGCCACGGCCGTGGTCACCGCCGAAGGGCCCGGCACTACCACTACCTGTAACCCTTTGCCGATAGCCCCTTTGATCAGTTCGTAGCCTGGGTCGCTGATCCCCGGCATACCGGCTTCCGAGATAAGGGCTATGTCCTGCTCTTCAAGCGTCTCCAGTAACATCGGCAGCTTGTTCTTCTTATTGTGCTCGAAATAGCTGGTCAGCCTGGTCTTTATGTCATACCTGTTGAGCAGCTTGCGCGCCGTGCGAGTATCTTCGGCTGCTATTACTTGCACTTCGCCCAGCACGCGCAGGGCCCGCAACGTGATATCCTCAAGGTTCCCGATGGGTGTGGCTACGACATACAAGACAGGCACAATTACCCCGTAATTATAGCCCAGTTGACGCCAGCGGGTAAACTTTATGTATTCTGTAGGATTCGTTTTGTTTCGTTTGCAAAAGCCCTGGGCGATGTATTTTGCCGGCTTGGAATCAGCCTGCCGCGTCCTTAAAATGCTTTAGTATTTTCTCGGCTTCTTCCTCCTGGCCGGCAGGCACGGGTACATTTACTTGATATTCCTGCATACCCATCCGGGTGGGCGCTGAATAGACGAATCTCAGCAACTGCTGAGATTCGCCAGCAGTAAAATTCACCGAATCCAGCCTGGCCCCGAGTCCGCGCCACGTGTGAAGCTGGCGGTTGATATACAAGGCATTTTCAGTTATATATGTTTCCCCCAGGTACTTTTTGTTCTGCCGGTAGTTATACCACGAGGTGAACCAGGCGGTGAAGGCGATGATGGCAACCAGTATCACCATCGCCAGGAGTATCCATATTCCACCTTTATGATCCACCAGGAAAAATATTATTCCTGCTAACAATGCGATCCCCGAAATCATAAAAACAGCCCCTTTTTCATCGCCTTTTCTTCCTTGTACTCCTTCTCCGTGTATGTCTTCCACTCTTCGGGGCTGTATTTCCAGTGGGCGAGAACGCCTTTGTCGTTTAAAATGCTGTTCAGCAGGCGGGCGCGCCCGGAATAGATAATTATGACGATAATGCCAATTATCACCAGGAATATGCAGACAAACGATATGGCATAACCGCCATTCATCCCTCCAATGCCGAAGACTTGAGGCGCAAAGATGCCGAAGATGGACAGTAAGGTTATTATCGCCCAGGCTATGGTCGTTTGCAGGGGAGGATTATTGTTTATTTTCATTATTTGGTCGCGCCACCTTAATCAGCTGATCTCTTCCCTGCTGGCATTACGTGAACAACTCGACATCTGCTGCCCTTATTCAGCTTTTGCGTAAAGCTGGATCGAGTCTATCACCGGCAATTTGCAACTGTCAAAGCTGATTTATTACTGCATCAACTGCACAGGTTGCGCACCAACTGAATATAGTAATTGATCATCTCGCCATAGTTGGTTATGGAGATTCTCTCGTTCATGCCATGCAGCATGCTGAGATCGTCGCCGTACAGCCTCTCCGGCAGGAACCGGTAGATATCAGTCGACAGCCCTATGTAATGAATGCAATCAGTGCCCCCAATGCTTATCATCGGCGCGACCAGCACATCCGGCATTACCTCGCGTATGGTCTTGTCTAAAATCTTGTAACTCCAGCCATCGATGCTTGATACGGGCGAAGGGTCATTAGCGAATACGGGTGCGGGCTGAATCTTAACGCGGGGATCATTAATAACCGATTTTACCCGGTCGGTTACGCTCTGCATGGTCTCACCCGGCAGTATGCGGAAATTGACTACCGCGGTAGCCTTGGGGGGTAGCACGTTATCGCGCTGGCTCCCTTCGAACATGGTGGGAGCCAGTGTGGTCCTGATGGTGGCATTAGTGCCCGGTGACGAGACAAGCTCGGACTCTATCAGCGGGCGGAAAAGCCACATGTTGGCGAAGATCATCTTGTAGGGGAAGGACATCTCCGGTCCCAGGTACTCGAATAGATCGGCGGCCGGGCCGGTCATGCGGGTGGGGAAGGGGTGTTTTTGCAGTTTATCTATGGCAGCCGCCAGGATGCCAACGGTAGTCTCCTGCGGAGGCATGGAGGAAGCGCCTCCGGCGGACTCCGCCACCAGCTCCAGCGAAAGGTAACCTTTTTCAGCGACGGCGATCAGGGCCACGGGCGGTTTTACCGCCGGCACCGCGCCCTGCGTTACAAACATGCCTTCGTCAAATATTGATTCGAACTGTAGCCCCTGCGCCTTAAAATACTCGCCTATCTTTGCAGCGCCCTGCTGGCCTCCCACCTCCTCATCGAAGCCGAAGGCAATGTAAATCGAACGCGACGGCTTAAACCCGTCTTTGATCAGGTATTCAGCCATCTCGAGTACGCTCATTAAACAACCCTTGTCGTCGATCGCTCCACGGCCCCAGATGAATCCATCGGCTATATCTCCCGAGAAAGGTTGATGTTTCCAGCCTTCAGCCGGAGCGGGCACTACGTCCTGGTGGGCCAATAGAAGGACAGGCTTTTTCTGGTTGTCGCTGCCTTGCCAGATATATAGCAGCCCGTAGTTATTAATTATTTTTTTCTCCAGGGTGGAGTTGACCAGGGGGAACGATTTCGCGATATATTCCTGCAGGCCGGCAAGCTGTGTGTAGTCCACCTCGGATTGGTCAATACTGGAGACAGTCTTGAATTTGAGTGCGCCGGAAAGACGCCCTGCAGCTCCGTCCAGATCCACGGGATCGCTGACCTTATTATCGACGGCTACCTGTTTTGAAGTGAACGTTGCCGTCTTGACGGCAATTGCGGTTACCAGGATAACGATTACCACAGCGATGGCAATGACCGTAATCACCCATGCCTTCATTTTCTTCATTTTAAGCCTCCCTTCACTATTAAAATTCAAGACATTTTAGCACAATTCTGAATTTGACCTGGCTATTTTATGGCTATAAGGGGG